>CAYWBT010000057.1:0-14881 GCA_964456585.1 uncultured bacterium | reverse complement strand
TTTCCCAGACACTCGCCACCGCGCTCTATATTGTCGGATTCACCGAAGGATGGACCCGGATATTTCCCGGTCATTCACCGGCTATTGTCTCCATGGTGACGTGGGTTGTCCTCGTGACCATTGCCTATGCGAGCGCTCGCTTTGCTATACGAATTCAGTATGTCATCATGGGGGTCATTTCCCTCTCGATTCTTTCCTTCCTTCTGACACCGACCGCACCAACGAAGGACCTTGTTTTGTTCGGGAGTTTTGAAGACGCGGATTTCTGGTATGTCTTTGCGGTCTTTTTCCCCGCGGTTACCGGTATCATGGCCGGTGCGAATATGTCGGGTGAACTGAAAGAACCCCGCAGGTCCATACCGCTCGGCACCCTGAGTGCGATCGGCATTACCCTCATTATCTATGTTACACTCTCGTTCGTTATCGCAAAACATATCTCGCTCGATGAACTTCGTATCAACCAGATGGCGCTGGTTGATCATGCACGATGGGGATTTTTGGTGCTCCTTGGCATCCTGGCGGCAACCTTTTCATCTGCCCTCGGCAGCATGGTGGGAGCGCCCCGCGTACTGGCTGCACTCGCTGAGCAAAGGACGGTGCCATTTCACAGGATATTCTCAGCGAAGGCCTCAAATAACGAACCGCGCAACGCCATCGTCTTTACGAGCCTGATCGTCCTGATCTCGATTATCCCCGGGAATCTGAATGCGCTTGCTTCGTTCATCACCATGTTTTTCCTGATAACCTACGGAACTCTGAATCTTGTCGTTTTCATCCAGCAGAGCATGAAGATGATCAGTTTCCGCCCCACCTTAAAGGTGCCGAGTATCGTCTCGCTCTACGGGGGTTTGAGCTGTCTTTTCATAATGTTTCTCATCAACACCGTATTCAGTGTCGTTGCGTTCGTGACCATCATCATTCTCTATATCTGGCTGACACGGAAGGGACTGAAGTCAGAGTGGGGGGATATTCGCGGCGGTATGTTCCTCGTTCTTGCCGAGCGTGCTTCCCGCATCGCGGCCAAATTTCCCCGTTCGTTCATCACATGGAAGCCTGACCTGTTGGTGCCCATCGAAAATCCCCGGGAATGGTCTGGTTCGCTTATCCTGATTCGGAGCATAACCTATCCTTCGGGGAGCGTGTTTGCCTTTACGGTGAAGGACACGGAAATTGAAGAGACCGAGCGGGATCTGACCGAACTCCTCGAACCTCTTCGCAGCCAGAATGTTCTGGTTACTTCGACGATCATCGAGGATAAGGGATTCCTCCATGGCGCCAAGCTGGTGATCCAGACATTGAAGGCCGGAACGTTCCGCCCCAATACGCTTTTTTTGACCCTGGGGGACGATGGCAGGAAAGACGAGACCATCAAAAGTCTCGTCACGCACGCGGTCAAACAAAAAATGGGCACGATTATCCTGCATCACTACGAGCGATCGGCTTTCGGGATGCAAAAGGACATCAATCTCTGGCTGCGTGACGGGAGCCCAAACTGGCACCTGGCCATGTTGATCGCTCTTCAGCTCCAGCTTAACTGGGAGGGGACGATCAACCTGATCACTGTTGCATCCGACCAGAAGGGGGTTGACCGGCAGTACCGCTTCCTGGAAGGACTCGGAGACCAGGTGCGTCTGCCCTCGATGACCGATTTTCATGTGCTTGTCGGAGCGTTCACCCCGAACCTCGCGAAGGCTCCGCGCGCCGATATCAACATCTTTGGCATGCCGGAGGAACTCTCCCTCGATTTCCTCAGGGATGTTCCCCAAAGAACAAAGTCTTCCTGTCTCTTCGTCGGTGATTCGGGGCAGGAGAGTGCTTTTGTTTAGGTGAGCAATCGTTTTTTTAGTGATACCGACCTTGGCAGATGCCCGGTAGAAGCATAAATAATCGGGGCATTCGCGAAAAGAAAGTTAGTTCATAATCACCTCATCACCTCGGCTATCCGGGTATCTCGCTTCAACCATAAAAGGAGGGTATCCCGTGCCGGCCCCTCTCGGTGAAAAATCCTCCGCTATCGTATAGAAATGGCATATGAATTGAGGGTATCCGTATCTACTTCTTTTTTGCCACTACTGGAGAGAGCGCTACCGTGAAGCCTCTGATTTCCCAGTCTGTTTGTCAGATTAAAAGGAGCCGTTTCTGACTACCCGTGGATCGTTTTTCATGTGAAAAAAAAAGGGTGAAATGGCAGTACAATAACAATTAAAAAAAAAATAATATTATGCTTGCATATTATTTTATCTTTATGTATATAATTTAATATCCAATAATATTAGTGTAATAGTGGGATTTTTTATGTAATGGTACGGTGTAGTCACGATTTATCTAAGCCTTTCAAAATGTTATGATCCACTTTATTATAGTATCATATGAGAAGAGGATAACGGTGTTTTAATGAGCTCTTTTCTGGTATAAGTTATTACCAGTTCTTCCGCGGAGTGATATATGGCACGTTGTATGAATGTATGTGTTCTTGCATTTGCATTGATGCTGTTGATATCTGCAGACTTGCTGCAAGCGCAGGATAATATTTATGAGATCCGTAAGCTTTCCGACGAGGACTGGCAACAAATGACGACCGATGATCGGCTGGAGGCGCTGAACATCTCGAATAACCATGCCCGGAGCCAGACGTTTCTCGGCGATTTCGGGAGGGATGCCGACCTCTATCCCCGTTGGGGTTATGACTACTATGAAATGAACGACCGGTATGAGAACTACGCCTTCCGGGGTTTCGAGAACTACAACATCGTCGAAGACCGACGTCAGAAGTGGTACTACAACCAGTTCGGCGACCGGCTGACCAAGATGACCATGAACGCTCAGATCTGGTACGAGCAGTTCAACGATGACGGGACGTACCATGGAAGACCTATCGGGTACGTTGGTCCGCATGACAAGCCGGATGAATGGGATGTTGGCCCAACGGATTACATTAACGATCGGACGGGAGCCGACGGCATCTGGGTGGCGCGTGAATCGACCGACGACTGGGCCATGTCGGTAGTCGGGGCGCAATCTGTGAGAACGAAGCTAACTCCCCTTACCGTGAGTATCCCGAACATGCGGGGTATGAAAGTTGACTTCCAGTCGGCGAACTACCAGGCGAGCATGATCAACAGCGTTTTTCTGGGAAAGGGTTTGAACCTTCCTCCCTTTAGAGGATTCTGGCGGGGATTCGAGTCAAACGCCCTCTACCTCAGGGGCGGGCAGCTCCGGCGGAAATTCGGTGCGCTCACCATCGGCGCGACTTATGCGAACATGTTTGCTCTTCAGCCGAACCGCGAGGACGGCCAGAACCCGAAGGGAACGGTGCACGACTACGCGCCGACGCCGATCTTCTATGCGCTCCGGGTGGTGGATGATTCTCCGCAGGACGGCAACGGGCCTATTGTTCACGAAGTAAAACTCCGGGTCAACGGCAGGTACCGACCCGATATTCAGCCTCTCGTCTTACTCGATGACCTGCGGCGCGAACGGGTAACCGCAGTAACAAACCGTGCCCAGCAGGAATACTATCGTTCTACGACACAATTTTCCGGACAATCTCCCCCCTTCGATCAAACCTCAGTGTTTGAGCACATTCCCAAGTACCTCGACTACCTGTACCTGAACGATTACATCAAAGGGTGGAACACCAAGACGCTAACCGATAATTTCGATGTTACCAAGGGATTGGAATACTACAAGCTTGTCAATCCGGAGGGGAAACCCATCCAAGTCAACGGTAATGAGTACATTCTCTACCTCTTTGACCTTTCCTGCATTACCGACAGGGTCACCCGCGTCCAGGCGGAAGTCACCGTGGCGAACGACTATCGGATACAGGTCTCGGAAATAAATTCCATGAGTGGTGGACGTGATACCACCGGAGATATCTACGGAAAGTATAGAAGCACATTCTGGAAAACCATGGCACAGGCTGACGGCAATATCAAGGACGGCTCGAATCTCCGGACGATCAGTGTCGATTTCGGGTACGAGGTTGCGAACACCATGTACAGTTTCGATGCCCACTTCAACTACCTCGGATTCAAGATCGATGGCGAGTTTGTTCTCAACAACCACTACTACATGTTTTCCGACGGCGTTCCCGGTACCGGATTCCCGTCGAATCAACCCCAGGATATTACCCCCCGGGCGGGGAAACGCTTCACGCAGAAAGATAATGCGTACTATCTCATTATCCAGAAGGACTGGGATCGTTTCGGCTTCGCCGGGGAGTTGTTCAAGATGGGGAAATTTTACCGCCCGTCCATGAACCACTATTTACCGGATGTTGTCACCGAACTAACCTACAACACCAAGAACGATTTCGTCCGGGCGTCGATGATTGAGGACAACGACGACGACGATATGTACCCCGATGCCATGATGTATCCACAGGGTATGATGACCAACATGCTGTCGTTACGCGATACGGACGGCGTCTTTCCGGGGAACGACAACGATCACGATGGTATCCCGGATAATGACAAGAATTACAACAACACGCCTGATTATGACGAGCCATTCTTGATGTTCGATGTCGATCCTGATGAATTTGTTTTCGGTGACGATTTCAACAACAACTCCGTTCCCGATTTCCGTGAGGATGATCTCAAGTACGACACGCCCTATGATCTTGACCGACAGGGACATCACATCAACCTGAGATTTACTCCCCAGAAGAATGTCAACTTCTACCTCGGTTCTTTCCGCACGAGGGGTGTTGGGCTCGACACGAAGACGGATGATAATTATTTCAAGTTTAACCTCAACTATGATGTCTATACCGTGGGCAAAATTTATGCGGAATACCGCTACGAACGGATCAAGGATAACATTCAGGACCAGTATGTCATTGTCCCCACGCAAAACAAGTATATGGCAAATCCCTGGGGTGTCTTCTCACGGTTCGATAGTTACCTGTACTGGGACGAGGTTGAATACCGGAACTCGAAGGTTCAACGATTCTTCCTCGAATCGACAGTCAGGCCCGTTTCTATTCTCACCATTGAGAACCATGTCAAGTACGAGATGAACAGGATGGTTGAGGGATCGATGTATGACAACACGTTCCAGCCAAAGGATAATCTCAGTACTCTAGCGGTTGTTAACAAGTTCATTCTCACCAAGAAATGGGGTAACTGGACCGTATCTCCCGGGATAAAATTCCGCCTCTACAAGAAGGGACGATCCGAGTCATCCAATCCTCTCGACCACTACATGATGCGGATACCGCTCATTTTCCTGCGATATGATCTCTCTAGTAGAACCAATATTACCTACGGGATGCAGGGGGTCAAGGGATTTGAGCTGCTGTATAAGGATTACATCCAAGATCACAACGATTACCGTCAGATCAATAACACGATCCAGATTGAGAACCGGACGAATTATTTTGGTTTCGATGTCTGGCTTGGGTTCGGTTACCGGCTCGAAGAGGTCACCTTCGACAAGACGTATCGTAAGTTTGAGGAATACAAATCATCGACATTTTTTTCCCGGTTATGGCTCGGGTATTGATGCGAAATTGAACAGAATTCCGAAAAAAACGAAATCCCACCGGGTTGGGATTTCGTTTTTTTCATGTTTCAGAGGCGCGGCGCGGTTGTTACTGACAATTTAAGGATATGTAACTGTACGAACGGTGAAGTATAGAATGGTGAATGTTGAATTTTTCTTTTATCTAGCGGTAGTCGGTGTACTGGGTTCGATTTTCGGCTCCTTCTTGAATGTTGTCATATACCGTCTCCCCCGAAGGCAGTCGATTGTCTTTCCTGCGTCATACTGTCCCTCGTGCCGGACACCGATTCCCTTTTATGATAACATACCAATTTTCGGCTATGTGTTTCTTGGCGGGAAGTGCCGCGAGTGCTCCGCGAAGATTTCCCCCCTGTATCCATTGATTGAATTCCTGACAGCGGTCATGGCGATGGCGCTATTCGGGGTACATGGTCTGTCTCGGGTATTTTTCGCCGATGTCACCCTCGGTATGATTCTGCTTGCCGCGGCTGTTATCGATATACAACATATGATTATTCCCGACCGTTTGAATGGGGCGGGTGTCGCAATCGGCCTGGTCTTTTCCCTGCTGCACGGGTTCAAGGGAGTGGTGGCAGCGATACTTGGCGGGCTCACCGGGTATCTCGTGCTCATGGGGATGTTCTGGCTGGGAAAATTGCTCTTTCAGCGGGAAGGAGTCGGATTCGGTGATGTCAAGCTGGCTATCATGATGGGTGTTTTCCTGGGGCCGTTCTGGTGCAGTGTGGCGTTACTCGGTGCGATTGTTTTTGGAGGACTCTGGGGAATCGCCCAGGGAGGGCTCTTCGGTATTGTCAGGTATATCCTGCACAAGAAAGTGACATTCCGGCAGATTCCATTTGGGCCGTATCTTGCAACGGGCGGTTTTGCGGTGCTGTTTTTCAGACAACACATTCTTTTTCTTCTCGAAAAGTACATTGAAAGCCTGTAAAAACACCCCATGCCTGACCATGTGTGAGGTGGATCAGGATGTACGGGAGAACCATGGAGGGCTTGGAACCGTCGTGTCGGTAAAGTTCTGCGTAGTACCGATTCGCCTTGCCCATGACAGGGAAACGGTTATATATTCTTAATCGGGGTATTGGCGGAATCTCCTCGCCGATCCCGGGGAAAAACGACCGCGGCGTCGCTTTGTTGTTTACATACTTTACATTATGTATATATTTATAACAATAATGATAAGAATGAATTTCGCACCGGCAAACGTGTTTCGAGGTGAGAGTGACCAAACCGTTTCGACTTGGAGCGGTCGGGAAAGGAGAAGGCAGTGCCTCAGATAGACAAATTATTTCGGATCATGAAAGAGCGAAAGGCCTCTGATTTGCATATCAGCGTGGGTACGCCGCCGCTGGTGAGGATTTCGGGCGACCTGGTGCCGCTTTCCCAGAACAATCTGCCACCCAAGGAGACCAAGCAACTCCTGTATGACATAATGAGCCCGTATCAACAGGAACAATTTGAAAAGAACATGGAGCTCGACTTCGCCTATGCGCTCGCGGGAACCGGACGGTTCAGGGCGAACATTTTCCTGCAAAATCGCGGTATCGCGGCTGTTTTCAGAATCATCCCCGAGGAGATATTGACTGTTGAGCAATTGGGGTGCCCTCCTCAGATACTCAATTTTGCAAAGTTGCATCGAGGTCTTGTTCTCTGCACCGGACCGACCGGAAGCGGAAAATCGACCACGCTTGCCGCCCTCGTCGATTATGTCAATCGGAATCGCTCCGACCACATCCTGACCATCGAGGACCCGATCGAGTTCGTTCATCCGAATAAAAAGTGTCTGGTCAACCAGCGTGAGCTCAACGCGCATACCCAATCATTTCTCAATGCCCTCCGGGCTGCCCTCCGTGAGGATCCCGATGTGATTCTCGTTGGCGAGATGCGTGACCATGAAACCATTCAGCTTGCGCTGACCGCTGCGGAAACGGGACATCTCGTTTTCGGAACGCTCCATACCTCGAGCGCAGCAAAGACGGTCGATCGTATTATCGATGTCTTTCCTTCAGGTCAGCAAGGGCAGATTCGTTCAATGCTGGCTGAATCCCTGAAGGGAGTGATGGCGCAGACACTGTTGAAAAAGAAAGGAGGGGGACGTGTTGCGGCGATCGAGATTCTTGTTGGTAATCCAGCGATCTCGAACCTGATCCGCGAGGATAAAACCTTCCAGATCAACTCCGTTCTCCAGACCTCCCGGGCTGAGGGAATGCAGACGCTCGACATGGCCCTCATGGGACTGTATGAAAAGAAGTTGATTACCGCTGAATCTTGTCTCGACTATTCAGCTGACAAGAAGGTTATGAAAGCTGCTTTGGGATTATAATTATCAAATAATAAGCAATTTACCGTATTTTTATGGCGAAAACCCTTAAAAAGTGCCTTCACAAAGGTATACAATAACTTGTAGTGATACTTGAAAAAATCCTATATATAGTTGATATTGTCATAAGTTCTATCTTTCTCAGTATGTTGTTTCAAAGAGAAATCAATTTTTTGCTTGACATAATGTATGAATCTCAATAAATTTATTTAGGTTATGGTAAAGGGTTATGGTTGTCCATAAGGTACAAAACCTTAGACATTTGCCTTTTGTTAAAATCTCATGGGGGTGAGTTGCCCCCTATTTTTGTGTTTTTTGGGGGGTGTTGTGAAAATGAATTTTTCACCATCCCCACTTTTGAAAATGGAGTGGTAAAAACGAACTGAGAATTTGCATGATTGGATTGATCAGCCACCCGAATCGGTCTCTGGCGGGATAACGTAACCGAGTGATGGATTTAATATCTTTTTCGGCGTGGCTCGTACAATAAGGAAATGGTAATGCAGCTCTTTCGGAAAAGTCAAAGTATTATCGGCCTCGATATTGGAACCAGCATGATCAAGGCCGCGAAAGTGTCAACAAAGGGTGATGTGTATCATCTTGAGAAATTTGCCCTTGAACACATCGAAGAGGGAGCGATCCAGTCCGGTGAAATCAAGGACATCTCGAGTCTTGCGCAGTCAGCGCTCAATGCTGTCGATAAATGCGATCCGAACATCCGGGATGTTGCCGTTGCCCTGCCAAACTACTCCATACTATCCGATGTGCTCAGGCTGGAGTATATACCCGAGAAAAAGAAAAAACAGCTTCGCGAGACTGTCATGGTGGAAGCCGAGCAAATAGCACCGTTTGATATGAGCGAAGTTGAGATTGATTATGAAGTTCTGGAGAGGAATGCGGAAGAGAACCAGATGAAAGTGCTCATGGTTGCCGCGAAACATGATATCATTCTTTCCTATATCGACTGCTTGAATGAGGCGGGACTCCGTACCATGATCATGGATGTGGACCTGTTTTCTCTCCTGAATATTTTTCAATTGAACTACGATGCGGAAAATTACCCGTCTGTCATCGTGATCAATATCGGCACCGATACGACCGATGCTGCCTTCCTGCAACATGGAATCTTCATTTCCGCTCGTGACATCCCGGTTGTAGGATCTAATTATCAGAGCGGCCTCGGATTACTGCCCGACATGACCCCCGAAAAACTGCACAAAATTCTCAACGGGAAGGTTAATCCAGAACTCGATGTGGAGATGATTGTCCCTTCCTTGAATAAGGTGAGTAGTGACTTCGCCAACGCGATTGGTACGGCGGTTTCGTATTTCCAGAGTTCGGGGGCAACGGAAAGGATCGATCTTATCGTGCTCGCCGGCGGATACACCCAGGTGCCGGGTCTCGTTAATATACTCGAATTACGCACTGGTGCGGAGGTTGTGATACTGAATCCCTTCAATCGCATTACCTATGCGGAAGATATTCTGTCCGAGTCTGACGAAGAAAAAATGGGAACTATTCTTTCTGTCGCCATGGGTCTGGCGACACGAACGGTTTGAGGTGCATTATACGTGAATATTATTCATGTCAATTTATTACCGGTTGAATTCAGGCCGAAAAAGAGACTGATCAATTTCGACTATCGGGTTGTCCTCTTCCTGGCCATTTTTATTGCTGCCGGGGCGGTTGGATTCTATTACCTGAAAATATCAGATGAACTCAAGATGGTGGAATTGGATCTGGATACTTGGAAAAAGTCCGAAGCGATGCTGCAGAAGACGATCAATCTCCAGAGCGAGGTTACTATCCTCAGGGAAGATGTTTCCCGGAGGATCGGTATCATAAAAACGCTGACGAGTGACAGCGATCTCAGGTTTTTGATGCTGAAGCACATCAATACCATTCTTCCGGAAAATCTCTGGCTCATGCGTATAGGCGAGTTATCCATGAATAACCGCGTGTACTACGACATCGAGGGAATGGCGTACACGAAACAAGGCATTTCAACCTTTCTGGCCAATCTCCAGAAATTTGAGCAGTTCAGTAACGTCGCACTCATTTCAATTCGTCCTGCGCCCACGGAGGTGAGAGATGCATTCCAGTACGTTGTCCAGGTTGAATTGAAGCCGCAGATTCCGGTTGAGGAAACAGCGACTGTACAGCGGTCCCGACGGGGCAGGTCACGGTAAGAGGTGGAACGCACCATACAAGGATGAGAATACCATGGCATTGAACCTCGATATAAAAGATCCGAAAGTTCAGCGAATCCTCGCATCAATTTTGGTGCCGATTGTCGCGATTTATGGATTTTACCATTTCGTCGTTCAGCCGAAGATGAAACTGCTTGCTGAAAAACAAGCGGAAGTGGTCACTATCAGTAAGCGGGTCAATGATACCAAGAAGACCCTGGAAAATCCGGGAAAACTCCAGGAGGAGAAGGTGACGCTTCGTGCCCGGTATGAAGAGATGGAGCAACTCCTGCCGAGTGAGGAGAATGTTTCACTGCTTCTGAACCAGTTTTCCCTGGTTGAAAACGACGCAAAGATTTATATGGTCGGTTTCGTTGCTGCCGCGACAGTCGAGGAAGAGGATAAGCCCTACAAGGCGAACAGGTACCGGATTACCATCGAATCGGGTTTTCACCAGTTCACCCAGTTCATGGGGTATATCATGAACCTTCCGAGAATTTTAAGTTTTTCCGAGTTGACCATTACCCCGAACCAGTCGCTCCTTGAGACCGAGGAAGTTCAGGAGGGGCTGGAGGATCAGCCGAGAAACCTTACCATTGAATGTACACTGACGTCGTATGTGTTTAAGAATTTAAACGTGGTGTCCGAGGAATAACATTATGACATTACGCTCTATACTCCTGTTCTTTCTGATCGTTGTCCTTCCGGTTATACCGGGGAATGCGCAGGAACAGGGTACTGAATCCGGGGCGGGTGCCGATACGCTGGCGACAGTCGAGGAGAAGCCTGATACCCTCTTGTACCAGCGTCCCAGATTCGAGTACGATTCCAGGGGAAAGCGAGATCCATTCCGGACACTCGCACCCCGTGAGCAGAACGAGGCAGAAACGAAAATCAAGGAACTTTTCGAATATGAGGACGCTAAGGTCCTCGGTATTGTGGAATCGGAAGATGACGCTTATGCCCTCATGGTCGATAGTAATAACCTGAGTTTCGTTCTGCGCGAGGGAGACCGGGTTCTTGGCGGTTATGTCACCCGGGTTTCAAACGGCGGAGTCGTATTGAATATTGTCAAGTATGGAAGGGCGATGACCATCGTAATGAGGTTGGAATCGTCGAAGTATACGGTCATCGAAGAAAAAGATGGAGCATCTATTGTCAGGAAGCCGGGAATCAATCTTACCTATGAGCAGGGAGTGCCCGGCACCAAAAAAGTTTTAATCGAGGAGGTCACGATACCTTCCACTTCGATACGAACGGTTGAAGAAGAATGGTTTGGTCCCGAGGAAACGATTTTCACCCAATTAGGGCAGGAAACGGAGTCAGATGTGCCGGTTGAATCCGGGGGCTTCTCCCTGGTTGCGCCGCAGGACAATTCGTGGATCAATCTGCCGTTCCTTTTTGACTGGACAACTCTCGAAGATGAGGATATCAGTTACACGCTTGTGCTCGACGATGATGGGGACTTTTCTTCCCCTATACTGCAAAAAGAAGGCATAAAAACTTCTTCGTTCCTGGTAAACGACACGATGAATATACCGTCAAACAAAGCCGTGTATTGGAAGATTATTGCGGTGGACATGTCGGGTAAGCGCTACGAGCCCGTCAAGAGTGACATGTCCTTTAAAATAATTGGTAAAAAGTGACCGAGGTAAGTCCAATGGAAGCGAAAAAATTTATCATAACGTTCGGTATGGCAGCGTTTCTCACTGTTCTGACTACCCTCACCGGGATCTGTGCCAATCTCGAAGCTCCGGATATTGTTATATCCGAGCTTGATTTCGAGAATGCAGAAATCCGCCAGATCATGAAAACACTCTCCGAGATCGGCGATCAGAACATCATTGTCGATAACGGAATTGTGGAGAGCTGTTCTATCTATCTCAGCGATGTTACCTGGAAAGAGGCGTTTGTTGCCGTCCTGAAGATGAACAAACTCGTGGCGTATAGTGACGGCTCTTTTCTCAAGGTCATCAAGGAGGAAGACTTCCAGGCACAGATCGATGTGCTCCTGGAGCGCAAACGCCTTGAGAGGGCCACCAAGCCCGACACGGTACGGGTCATCAAGATTCATAATGCCCGTGCCGAGGATGTTAAATCGACCATCGATCCCCTGCTGAGCGAAGAAGACAAGCCTTCCGTGGATCTCCGGACAAATTCCCTGGTATTTACCGTGTCTGATTCCAGTCTCACGTTGATTAACCAGATCATCAAGGAACTCGATACGGAAACCAAACAGGTGTCCATTGAAGTCAAGATGGTAACGGTTGATTCAAACTCCCTGTCGGAACTGGGCATTAACTGGTCGGCTCTCAAGGATGGCGGCACCGCTTCCTCAGCCACCCAGACAACGATCGGCGAAGACGGGAAGCTCTTAAACCTCAAATATTCGGGGACTATTGGAAATACTGATATTCTGGCAAGCCTGGCATCACTCATCGACCGAAACAAGGCCGAAGTTGTTTCCCGGCCGCTCGTCGTCACCCAGG
Source organism: uncultured bacterium (assembly GCA_964456585.1). Lineage (GTDB taxonomy): Bacteria > Latescibacterota > Latescibacteria > Latescibacterales > Latescibacteraceae > Latescibacter. The sequence goes on along the minus strand of CAYWBT010000057.1, from coordinate 2,357 downwards.
ATAATGAGCCGGCGACCATCAGCTCCGGACAGCAGTTGCCGGTCGTGACCTACGATGAAGCAAGAAACACGGTGATTGAATTGATCCAGGCCTCAACCGTGCTCACAGTGACACCCCACATTCTGTCGGAAGAGCGAATTCTCCTCGATGTCAACGCAACCCGTCGGTCGGCAGAAGGTGTCGGTGTCGGGCTCAAGATAAACGAGGAAGAGGCGCAGGTGAAGATGATCACCTCCAACAATTCTACCGCGGTTATCGGCGGTATGCGCCAGATGCAGGAATCAAAGATGGAATCGGGCATTCCAATTCTGCAGGATATTCCGCTCCTTGGACAGGCGTTTAAGTATACCAAGCGGGAGATGAAAAAATCCGACCTCATCATTTTCATCACCCCGCGTATCGTCGACCGGGTCAGTGCAGAACTTACATCCCAGGAATAAGGGAACCGATGGTAGAGACAGATTGAAAACAGGATGATTTTACGAATAGAATACATATGGCTGAAAACTGTTTTCTTTTGAGGTGAGTTACATGAGAAGTCTAATAGAACGTGCATCGGTGTCATCGTACCTGATCATAGCGGGTGCGATTCTGGCTGTTTTCCTCATGCTTTCATGCGAAGAAAGCACCGGGCCCACAACGGGTACCGCCGCTACGACATTCAAGCTCTTGATCTATGCGGAACAGAGTACGATTGCAACGAACGGCGGTTACACAGGCGTTTACGCCAAGGTGTACGCGGGAAATGATACGACGAACGTGATCAGCGGAGCGAACGTTAGTTTCTCTGCCACACAGGCGGGGACGAGTACCTATCTGCATGTTGAAAACAACCTGACTGATTCCAACGGTTATGCGAGTGCGCGTATCTATGCCGGATCGAAGACGGGAACGATTTCTGTAACCGCTTCAGTCCAGGTATCTCCCAATGAAAAATATTCCGATACCTATTCGATTACGGTCATTCAGGGAGCCGGTCTCGTTTCCGCTTCCCCGAGCGATATCCTGGCCGACGGGATTTCGCAGTCAACTATCACCGCATCGGTGGTGGATTCGCTTGGGCAGCCGCTTCCCGGCGCGGTCGTCACCTTTGTTACAACCGCGGGCATTATCACGCCCCAGTCATATTCTGACGATACCGGAAAGGCGACCGGGATTCTGCGCAGCTCCCCATCGGTGTCCGATATTTCCGCTACGGTTACTGTCACCTCGACGGTGGGGAAAATCGCGAAAATCACCGTGGATTCCGAGCATGCGGACAAACCGGCGAAGAGTGCCGGTATCATTGGTTCGGCGACAGTGCTCTTCAAAGGTATAACCATTTCCGGTACCATCGGAAAGGAAACGGTTCTCGCTAACAGTGCCGATTCAACCACGGTTACGGTGACAGTCACGGAGACGACGTCCGGTGACACCGTTTCCGGTGCCCATCTCACCTATACGACAAACATCGGAACCCTGCGCGCAACCTCGGGTGTGACCGACACGACCGGTACTGCCGAAGTCGTATTCTTCGGGGCACTGGTCGCGGGTGATGCCACGTTCACCGCGGCGCTCGCCGAGGGCCTGTCATTTACTACCGACCTGACGCTCGTGAAGGAGATTGTAATGCTCCTGACGAGCAGTCCATCGGTGCTTTCGGCGAATGGAAATGATCTTTCCGCCATTACCGCTTCGCTGAAAGATGTGGACGGTAATCCCATCCAAGGTGCAACCGTGTACTTCAATACGACGGACGGAGTCATTATGCCGAGTGAAGTGACCGACGAGTGGGGTGAAGCGACGGTTAATCTCAGAAGCTCACGTTACAACGCGATTGCACAGGTTACCGCCAAGTATAACCTGATAGAGAAACTTACAAATGTGGAATTCAACGGTTCGGTGCTCTCGTTGCTTGCCACACCGCTTGTGCTTTTTGCTGATGATGCTGAAAGAGCCAAGTTGACTATCACGTTTACCGATGCCTCTTCTGCCCCGATTGTGGATGAGATTATTTCGATTTCGACCAGTCTCGGTACCCTCCATGCCAGCGATGGTGTGACGGTGGGGGAGAGCATTGTTGATTCGACCTCGACCGGGGGAAAAATAATCGCCTACATCACGTCTGACCAGCCCGGTAATGCATTAATTACGGTGTCCGCTATGGGTTCGGAGGATACCTTGTCCATTAATTTCACGAACTATACCTTCACGCTGATACCTGATGATACCGATATCCTGGCAGGCGGGCTGAGCACGAACATCACCGCTTCCCTGTGCGACATCGATGGCAATATCATCCCGATAACACTTCAGGACATTACCTTCTCCTCCACCCTCGGCACCATCGGCGACATTACCGAGAACACCGAGGGGAC
>CAYWBT010000056.1:0-15094 GCA_964456585.1 uncultured bacterium | reverse complement strand
GAGACAGACCAAATCGAACGGACCGAAACGTCTACCAATCTCCCCGAAGCCGGAGAAATATCCCGAATCGCCGCCGAAAAAACATGAGCCGCTCTCCCCCCGCATAACCCAGCTGCACCAGAGTGTAGCGTTTCGGTCGAAGGGCGTCCGGCTGGAAAAATGCTGTGCCGGTGTACAGACAAACTCGATGCCTCCCCAGGTGTACGTCTCCCACCAGTCAAGTTCGCGGAAGTTGTCGATCCCATTACGTTCCAGGAATGACCCGATTCCGAGAGGAACCAGGTAGCGGGGACTGTTTCCCAGCCTGCGCACGGTATCGCGGTCGAGGTGATCGTAATGGTTGTGACTGATGAGTACGACATCGATACGGGGAAGGTCTTCGAACCGAACACCGGGTTCAACAACCCGTTTCGGGCCGGCGAACTGTACCGGCGAGCACCGTTCGCTCCACATTGGATCGGTGAGTATGTTCACACCGTCAATCTGCATGATCACGGTGGAGTGTCCAATCCAGGTGACGGTGAACGCATCGGTGTTGCTCCGCAGGAACGAGCCGTCGTTGGCGACAGTTTCGAAGTGGTACCGGCGATCGCTCCGGGCTTTACTGTCTCTGCGTTCCGAACCAAACAGGAATCGTATCACATCGCCGAAGTGCTTATCCTCGAATCCGGGATCGGTATTGCGGAATCCCTTCTTCGTATGATGTTCGGGAACCTTTTGGGGAGATACATCCTGAGAATTCAGTATTCCGCTCTCCGTAGAAACCATCGCCCCCCCCACGAATACTCCCAGAATGAAATATCTTTTAAACCGCTTAACCATAGGTTCAATTTAAAAAATGTTTTTTTAGGTGTTTTCACGTTTCTCCGCGCCTCCACACTATCCATTTCATTGGAGACACCTGCTCCTATCAACTACGACAGGGAACGCGACTGTTACCAGTCAAGAACCAGACCCTCTTTCCAGTCTAACTGCCCCTCGATGTTATTATGAAGCCGGTAGACAATATTATGGTTCCAGGGATCGGGTCCTATAATGTTGATGCGGGACAGATTTCCCTGCCCCATGCCCGACCGTGCACAGTAGGTCAGATAGCCAACATCCTCGAAATTGATTCCCATCAACTCGACTCCGACACGATCGACTGCGATGGGATCGGTGCCGGCGATTGCCACACCGTGCTCAACCGGGAATCCACGTGGTTTGCCGTGAGGACCGTTTCGCTCGACACCCTCAAATCCATCGACGACAGCCAGCTGTGGGCGAACTTTCTGGGCGACGAGGAAAATGTTGAAATTGATGAACTTCCGGCTCGCGCCGGCGTGCATAAAGGATCGTTCGTTCCTTCCCGCAACTTTTTTCTGGCGGTAGTGCTCAACCGGACAGGCCATCACCAGGTTCTTCATGGTGAGTGTCGCCACCACGTCATTATGAACCTTCATGCGGGCGAGCGAGATAATATAATTATTGGGATCGAGATAACTTTCGGGCACGTTGATGGGTCGCGGATGGCATTTATTGTCGATGATCCAGAGCACCTTCGTCTTGATGCCGTTCGCAGGCATATCGTTGAAGTCGAGGAGCCGGGCGTTATACTCGCGGGGGATCGTAAACATATTCCGGGATTCGAAATTCGCCATCGGCTTTGACTCGGCGACAATCACCGGCTTCGAATATATCGGTTTCAGAAAATCGAGCACTCCGCGGACAGCATCGACATGTGTCGAGGATAAAATGGTATTTCCGACAAGGTTTACCTTGATAATAACCTGTTTCCCCCGGATGCCCGATACAATCTCGTCTTTCAGGGGTTCGAGCACCCCGAACATATTTTCCCGCCGGTCGTTCCCGGCAAAAAAGGAGACTGTGCTCTTCCCCGGTTGAACACCGGCCGCCTGCGAATAGCCCGTAAACGGCACTTGCGCAACCGACAAACCGGCAACTCCTATGGAAACCCGCTTCAGGAATTCACGGCGGTCATGGCTCATCTCGATAACATTGCGTGGTATTCGTTTATCACTCATGGCACATTCCACATCATCGTTTACGCGGTTGGCAGAACTTTTTTCACACTCCTCCCGCACGTTTACACCAACAATCTACTTACCTCAATACCGAAAAATCACCAGGTGCCTCATCCTTCGAACACAAAGTCTGGGCCACAGAAAAAGATACCCTGCCCCGCTCAGACCGCACTCACCGGGATTCCTCGTTCCAGGAGGCGGTCAACCGTTGCGGAGAGGAGCATTCCCAGAATGAAACCATCGAGAGCACCGTGCGCCGATACCGACTTCCAGGGGAGCAGGTCGAAATCCATGATTCCCACGGTGAACGGTGTTCGATCCCAGAACCAGACATCACAGATATCCTCCATGTACGGTCCTTGGTACCCCACATGGACGATTCCCTGTCCCTGAAATTTTTTCGGCGTAAATGCATAGAGTATCCCGATGGTTCTTGCGCCCTTTCGGGCGACGGTTTCACAGTGACCCGTATTCTGCGAAATGAGCACGTCGCCTTCTCCGATCATGTCGAGGGCATCGCTCTTCCTCCGTTCTACCGGTATGAGGAATGAAGGCCTGCCCGGTTTGGTTTCCAGTATCTGCTGCGCCTCGTTATGACCGTACACCGAGTAGTACACCTTTTTCCCCGCGGCAACCGCTTCCGCACAGATATCGGCCGCCCGGGCAAATTTCTCGGCATCTTTACCCTTTATGTCCTGGAGCATCGTGCGAACTTTGAGCACATATTCCAACCCTTTGGGCAGTAATTCCGGAAGCGCGACTTGATCGCCGGAACGGAGTCTTCCCTCATCGTTCTCGTTCCCGGAATTCGCTCCGCACCCACCGAGAGCTGCGGTGGTACCGACTGCAGCAGCCGACCTGATAAACGATCGCCTGTTCGACTTTATTTCCATGGAATGATCTCCTCTATCTCAATAACCGTATGTATCGATGCGTTTCCACATGACATCCTGAATCTCCTTGAAAAACGGATAGTGTACCAGGTAAAACTGGGTCGGAGGGCACCCCGCTTCCACCATGTTCTGCATATATTCCGCCACGATTGCCTGATTGATGGTAAGATTGACATCGCGGGCATAGCTGAGAATTCCCCCATCGACTCCTTCAACCTCGAACAAACCACCGTCGCTCCCGGCGCCATTATCTATCGCCACATCAGCCAACTCGTGGAGCAAAACATCGGTGCGCGGTTTCACCGGGATTTCGTGCGGACTGACAGTTATGAGGCGGGTACCGTTCTTTTCCCTAAGTATGCGGACCATCTCAATTTCATCCGGGACATCCGGCCAGTAAGAGCCGAGTACGAGACAATCGTTGTCTTCAAATTCACTCGCCACCAGGCGTGAGCCGATCCCGAAACGCTCGTTCCGGTACAGGTAGTTATGACAGGGATTCGAACCGCGCGTCCAGGTATCGAGCGACATGGCCCATCCCCGGTCATACATGACCCACCGGCCGCCGTCTATCTTTGCCCCGGCGAGTATGGCACCGGCTTCGCGGATGAGATCAATCTGTTTAAGCATCACCTCGAATCCGCCCGCTACGGTATTCCAGTATCTTTCAAACATCGTTGCCATCGTTAATCTCCAAATGTATTCCGTGAATGTCCTTATAACAACACCGTATCCCCTGTATAACACACACACATACTTTTTTTTCCCGGCCATTCCTCCGGGGTATGGCACATCTGATCGCGCCGCCACGTTCATCGAAGCTTGACGTTAATAGCACGCGATGAATCGTCGTCATACTCCTTCAGGGTGAGCATTCCCGGTGAAAACACCACGTCCGAAACGCCCCGGTAATCGGACGGTATCTTCACAAGAAACGCGGTGTAGGATTTTTCCCTCGTCTCGCCGGCATCGAGGTATTCATACAACTGTGTATCGAAAATTTTTCCCTGGGCTACTTGAACCGGGACCGGCTGGTGGAGTCCCGTCGTACCGAATTCGATGCCGCGCGCGGTAAGTTTCCCGTCGCTCACATTGAACCACATATTAAGCCAGGGATAATCGGCCGTTTTCCATACATAGCCGAACATGAGTCCCTTCCCGGCATTACTGAGAGTGCACCATCCATACTCGTCTTTCTCGTTGAAGATGAAGGAAATTACCGAGGGGACGTCCTTCCCCGTCAACCTGCGGAAATCAACCAATCGGCCGCGCTGCACAGCCTGAGGCCAGTAGATGACCGGTTCCTCGGGATTCGCTACGTTCCCGCGCTGAAAGATACCCTTCTTCACCTTTGTATCGACCAGTACCGATTCATCGAGAAACGGCGGTCCGACCGTCCCGTGCTGGACGAAGTTGTATATGCGGCCGAGCTTGTTGACATTGGTCACCGCCTCGGTAACCGTGAGAACTGCCTCGGACTCATCGAGGCGAAGCGTCCGGCGGATCTGTAATCCTCCCATCGGCAGGTCTGCCGAGAGTTCCGCTGAAATTTTACCGGCCTTTCGCGTGGGAGGAACTGCCACCTTCCAGACGACAAAGGAAGCTTCACCATGATAGGGCATGCCGTTCGCGGTCTCGGTTTTCGTCCCCGGGCCCCAACGTCCCAAACAGATGAAGTGTCCCATGTTACGGGGTTTGCGGTCTCCTTTTTCCGGGAAATTCCAGTTCAGCGGATTCAATCCCTGGTCCTTGAAATGGAAATCCACAATCGAACCGCCGCCGAGATCGACCGCGACTACGGCATTCGATCCTTCCATGGTCACGAGGTCTCTGCCCTCGAGACCCGACTCAGACCAGGCGACCGAAACCATAAAAACCACCGAAAGGAGCACGGCAATATGAATGGCTGCTTTTTTCATGGATATCTTCCCTTTCAACAGAGTATGGTCAGTCAAAAAAACGACGAATCAAGAAATTTTCGGATTGGTGCAGCAACCGCTGCATTTCGTTGAAACATCCCCATGTTTCAAGAAATATAACATCCCCATATGGAGTATAATGGTATGAATAATGAAGTCATTATGCAATAGTTTATTCCCGGGAGAGTCTCCTTTTTTATCGGTCTGGAAGGCACCGGAATTCCTGTTGCGAACCAAAGAGATATACACCACTAAAAAGCACTCTCGATGAATTGGGCATGCGCACACATACAAAAGAAATTTTTTCATCGCCAAATCATTTCTGAGATCAGGGTAACGGGACCGTCAAACAATTTTATTGCATTTCGCTTGAAAAGGCTTCATATTTAAAGGTGAGTTAAGAAAACACTTTTTTCACTTCTATTCCGGAGTACCCCATGACTCATTTTTTAAAAAAAATCCCCCTTTTCTCTTCACTTAAGGATGATGAAATAAGCGCGATAAACACCCTTTCGTTAACAAAAAAATGTTCGAAAGATACCATCATCCTGCTCGAAAACGAAGAAGGTGATACTCTGTTTGTTATCCTCAAGGGGAGAGTCAAGGTTACTACATTTTCCGAGAGCGGCAAAGAGGTTATTTTCTCGATCCTCAACGAGGGCGACTTTTTTGGCGATATGTCTCTCTTGGACGGGAAACCACGGTCGGCAACCATCATATCTTTGGAAGAATCTGAACTGAAACTCATCAGGCGCGAGGATTTTACCCGATTGATTGAAAAACATCCGGGAATTGCCCTCACACTCTTGGAAGAACTGACCTTACGGCTACGCAAGGCCGATGAGCGTATTGAAAGTCTCGCATTCCTGGATGTAACCGGACGTATAGCCGGTATCTTGCTCCAGCTTGCTGATGAACGCGGTGAAAAATCAATGGGGTGTGTGCTCATTAAATCCAGACCGACCCACCAGGAACTCGCCAACATGGTCGGCACCACACGGGAAACGGTCTCCCGCGTGCTCAAGCAACTGGAAAACAAGAATTATATCAGTATGTCCGGTAAGAATATAACCATCCTCGAGCCCGATATTTTTAAACGCGATCTCTACTTATAACACCTTCCTATCCTGCACAAGAATTTGGATGATCTCATACCGGTGTTTCACGGATCCCCTGATACGCCATGCTCAGATCTCCCGGAGAAGCCACCTGACTGCATTTTGCTGAAGTTTGACACACTCGGGATTCCAGAGTGACATGGTCGTATGTCCCGGCGTCATAAAACAGACGCGCCCTCTTCCATAATCGTAAGCCCAGCAAGATTCACAGGTAGAACCCTGGTCTTTGTACTCAAGCCCCTCCTCGTTCACGCTTCGCATAAGCACATACTTCGGGTTCTTATCGTAAATCAGGAAGTGCTGCTCCTCCGTAATAACAAAATCCTTCACACCTCTCGTTATGGGATGATCTTGATTGACAACCTGCATCTTATGGGGACGGAACGACGTGTGGCCGGTAAAGAGTGCTCCCTCAACATCACGAAAATTCTCGTCCGCACCGGAAATGAAGCTGGCGTTATGGTAAAACAGCGCCGAACCACCCGATTCCACGAATTCTTTCAGGGCGATCCCCTGTTCGGGCTGTATCCACATTTCATGCCGCCCATTCATCTTCGGGAATGGTGGATCGCTGACCAGCTTCATCGTTTTGGGATCATACATGAAATACGGGGTTGTGTACCCGCCGGGGAACGTCATACCGTCCATGAGCAGAATGAGGAGACGGTAGTTTCTCAGATTCTCTTTCGAAAGCAGGGTATGGTCACAGGAAAAATCAACCGACAATTCCATACCTTCGACAAATGTTTTCGTCATTGCGGATCGAATATACACAAAGTTGTGCCAACGGTCTCCGAGGAGTGCAAAGGCGGTTGCTTTCTTCGATTGTGCCTCGGCACGACGTGAAGAGAGTACCGTTCCCACTGCCGCACCGGCACCGAGTGACCCAGCTTTTCTCAATACATTTCGTCGGGTATACTTCCTCGTAACTTTCATACCACCTTCCTTTCGCTGCCTGATACCACTGGATGGCAAATCGTATTATTCCCTAAGCCGCCAACCATGATGAGCCTCTCATCTGTTACCACCCGGTAACGAGCGGGCACGGGCGACTACCGGTCATGCAATTGACCAGAACCGATACTCTGCCGTCGTTTTCACCGAAGTATTTCACCCGTGTTCCAGACTATTCAGTTACTCTTTTTCTCCCTCAAATTTCCTTCAGGAGCCACCGTACCGCATTCTTCTGAAGTTTTTCGTACTCCGGATTCCAGAGGACGGTTATCATGTGCCCCGGCGCCATAAAACATACGCGTCCATTCCCATAGTCGTAGGCCCAGCCCGCTTCGCAGCTCGTTCCCTGGTTCCCGATAGAACTCCGGTATTCATGGCCATCCTCGTTGATACTCCGCATGAGAACGTACTTTGCATCCTTGTCATACTTCACATAGTGCTGCTCGTCGGTGATAATAAAATCCCCGACACCGCGGGTAATGGGATGATCGTGGTTCGTGATCTGTACCTTGAAGGGCCTGATCGCCGGGTGACCGGTATAAATCGCCCCCTCAACGTCACGGTAGTCCTGGCTCGCCAGGGAAACATGGCTGTTGTTATGATAGAAGAATGCCGCACCGCCGTTCTCGACAAACTCCTTGACCGCCCTGCCCTGCTCTGGCTGCATCCACATGACCGGCTCCGCCTTATAGTCCGGAAGGGGAGGATCGCTCATAATCTCAATGTCACGCCCATAACCAGCATAATATCCCCTCATACCATATCCATTCGGCCACTGCATACCATCGCAGAACATGATGAGCATCTTGTAACCCTTGAGGTTCTCAGCGGTCAGCGCCTTCTTTTCGTCGGTGAAGTCGATGCTCAATCCGGCATCACGCACGAGCGTCTTGCCAAGGGCGGAGCGGATGTAGTCTGAATTGTGGTACCGGTCGCCGATCACTGCAAATGCTGTCGCCTTCTTTAATCTAACCTGTGCCTGTGCAGGTGCGACGGCTGTTCCCGTGGCCGCGGCCACTCCGGCAGCTCCTATGGTGCACATTGCAGAACGACGCGAGGTTCGTATTGTACCAGTCATGTGTCTTGCTCCTCTCGATAGATAAGGGATTAAGAATTATAAAACCTCTTGTTCAGATACATAAAAGATCCGAGTCTGTCTCCTCACTTCTCTATCATACCGGTGGTCTCATGCCGGTTGAATAAAACATGGTCTTGTTCTCGATCCATATGAGATCAAGTACTGGAAACTGTTCATGAAATAATTTATGTTCTCAAGCATTTGTTTTCCAATGAAGAGAATACAGAACGAGAGATAATACTATTCATGGGCCGATGTCTATTCAATATGTTACGACGACACAACAGTAAAACATAAGAAACGGGTGCAAAAAAGGAAAGAAAAATAAAAATGCAATTCGGAGAGGTAATTAAGGAAGCGGTCGCCATGGAGACACAGGGCACTTTGTTCGGTATTGTCCAGACATTTACCCCATGCAGCAAATATGCCCGCGCTCACGACTCATGACAGAGAAAAACTTCAAAAGACCGGCGGTAAAGTGCTTGCTCTTGCAGCACAAAAGAAGGATAACAGAATATGAACATACCGATTGCACCTGATGCCACAGAAGACCATGATCTTGACCAGCTTAATGTGTCGAATGTCTTCGAAATCGAGCCGTCTCGGGATGAACCATCAGAGGACAAGGGGGAGGACGAGCTTCTTCCCCCCATTGAAACTGAAATCGATTCGGTTGAGGCAATGCGACGGCTGTACTATTATCATGACCGGGTGAATGATCTGGCCATGATGAGAGACACCGTATTGGAAAAACCGAAGAAAGAAATCGAAAGGATACAGGATTGGTATGAAACCGAGACAAATAATATTATGGGGAATCGCATCAAGTATTACGAAACAATACTGTTCATTTTCATCAAGATTCTGAGGAAAGAGAACCCGAAGTTCAAGGTATCAACGCCTTACGGAAAAGCTTTCACAAAGAAAAACCCGCCCAAGTGGAATTGGAACGAAGAACGAGTTATTGAAACGCTTAACGAAATTTCTCCTGGGCAATATACTGAACGACGTGAAGTTTTGAAGAAAGCAGAAATCAAAAAAAGCTTCAAGGTTCAGGAAGTCGACAGTAAGTTGGTCCCGGTAATGTATGTTACCTGAGGAAAAACCATGATGGCGGTTGTCTACAGATTGGCATTACCATCATTGAAAAATGAAGATATACTATTTCATTAACAGCATTTTTTTCGTTTCGACAAAAGCATTCGCTTCTATTCGATAGAAATAAACGCCGCTCGGCAGTTCCCGTGTTTCCCAGGTAACACTATGAATGCCAGGACTTTGCGCACCATCTTTCAGTAACGCAACCCGCTGACCGCTGACATTGTAGACAATCAATCTGACATGCGATTCTGCAGGCAGGGCATATTCGATCGTTGTCGATGGATTGAAGGGATTCGGCCTGTTCTGCAAGAGTATAAATTTCACCGGAACCAGAGCAATATCTTCGCCATTGAGGGAAACACTGCCGGAACGTGTCTCCGGTTCTCCTGTTATTCGCGTCTTGAAATATACCGTGATACCATCGACCGCTGTTCTGTTTGTTACTCCGAACGATGCAATGGTATATGGCGCACCAGTGTTTGCAGGGCCGCTCCTGTCGAAACGAACGGCAGCCAATTCCTCTATACCGCCTTCGTATGTCCGTTTCAGAACAATACCTTTGCCATCCGATGTCCAATAATCATCGCCCGTGACCGTAAGCGTTCCGGGATCTCCATTCACCTCGACAAACAAATCAACAAAATCTATGTGCTCGCTGCTGACAACAGTGAAGACGCCGTCTTCGCCGGAAACGATTGAGAATAGCCCACTTCCGTCGGCATGTTCCGAGACAGGCTTTGAAACAACGAAATCGGGCAGCTTCTTCTCAACGGCGTTCTCCCAATACCACTGCCACATCCAGGCAAACACGGTGAGATCTTTAAAATTAATTTCACCGTCAGGCTCAAGAACCAATTCCGGCGGCGTACTTGTCCCTGATACGGGGCCAATTTCTTTTGTACTATCGTATTCGTACCACGCAACACCGAATGCAAACAGATCATCTCCGTCAATTATCAGGTCCCGGTTATAATCGGCAACGAGGTTCGTTACGGTGACCGGCCCGATAACAACGGAATCTCCGGGATCCTTATCATACGGCGTTAAACGAAGATAGACTTCCTTTTGATAGCAGTAGCCAACATCCTTTAAACTGTCCCAACACTCTTCTGTTAACGTTCCGTTATGGAATTTACTCCCGCCGTCAGATGAATACTCGAGTTGTTTTACACAAGTATCATCCTCCTGATCGGAAATTGAACAGACAAGTGTGATATCGCCGCAATATTCTCCGGCCAGAGGTTCTACCGAAAGCACCGGGGGAACGTTGAAATCTATCGATACTTCTTCAGCGTCAGGGATGCCGTCTATTCCGTTATTCGGGGTAACGCGCAGGGTAACCGTCCTCTCATAGCCCGAAAGGTCGGTCCCGGCGTTCCAGACAAAAGAACCCGTGTAGTTGTCTGGGTCGATTGACGATAGTTGGTCAGGTGTTGTAGCCGGATTCCATGTTGCGCCGTCATCCGGGGAATATTCGACCGCCAAGGCAACTTCACCACTGTTTGGATCGTCGATCGTATACTGAACCGTTATATCGGAAGTTTGTTCGCCTTCCGGCAGGATGATCGCTACCCGGCACACACCATGGTTATCGATCCAGAAAGTGAACTCATCCGCGACTCCCGGACCCGCGTCGTGCGGTGTCAGCCTGAATATCACCTGTCCGTAAAAATCATCAAGATCGATCTCCGTATCCCAATCCAAGGCACCTGAGTAACCGGTTGTATCAATCTCCGAAACAGCGCCGACAACCGTCGCGGGTGAGAATAAGACGCCGTCATCTATTGAATACGATGTTTCAAGGGAGAGTGTTTCGCGCTCCCCATCTCCGAGCTGGTAAGGGATCGTTATGATGCCGGAATAGATGCTGTCTTCGTCAGCAACGCTGATCTCCGCTGTCGGCATAGCATTGTACGTGTTTATGAGCGTGAAGTTTATCGTCCCATCGCCCGTTCCCTCGTCATGATCATGGGGAACGAGCCGGAAACGCGCCTGATTCGCTTCGACCACATCCTCGTCCTGCTTAGAATGCCAGATGAGCGATCCTTCATACTCGAGAATTCCTTTAGCCCCGAAGACATTCGACGTTTCCGTCCATGAATTGCCGCCGTCGAGAGAGTAATAACAGCTGAAACTAATGGTATCGCTCTCGGCATCGGCCAGGTGATACCTGATTCCCACATCGCGGGTCTGCGGCGCATAGATATCGTCAACCTCAACCGAAGGGGGATCGTTTAAATCGACCCGAAACAGCGACGAAACCCCTGTTTCTCCCAACTTATGATCCGAAGCGGTCACGCGGACCTGTACCGCGCGATAATCTGTGCCGTCGTCCAAGCCGTCCGTAAACAACCAGCCAAAGGCTCCCTCGTAGTCCCCCGACGAAATGTTCGTCAACGATCTGTCCGGCGTGCCGCTCTGCCACTCAGCACCGCCATTGAGCGAGTACTCGAAATCCAGTGAGACGGTATCGTACTCATCATCATCTATCCGGTAGTATATGAGGGTTCTGGAACTTGCATGAGCGACCGGGGTGGCGGTTATTACCACGTTCGGCGGCTGATTCCAGTCGAGCATTGCCGGCGGCGACATCGCATACCCGGAACGGTAATTCCCGTCGCTTACCTCCATCCGGAAGAAGAGTGTCTCCGTGTACACTCCTTTCAGGCCTTCGGGCAGCGTCCATTCGAGCGCATGGGTGCCGGGAGCCTGGAGTTCAACACCGGCCAAATCGCCCGCCGGAATATCGATCCATTGGACGGCATCCGTCGAGTACTGCCACTCCTGCGTCGTAGTATAACTCTCGTCCGGGTCGCCGGTTGTGTAGGCAATTGCGGCGGTCGTTCCGCTGATATCGAACGACGATATGGTGAGCCACGGGGTATGTTCGCCGACACGAAACGTCACGACAGACTCCTCAACGGTTTCACCGGTCAGCGTTTGCGCATTGACCGATATGGTGATGGTCTCGCCGGTCGCATACGGATTTTCCGGCGTGAAAACCGCGACCGCGCCATACCACGAAAGCGTTCCGGCGATCCCGCCGCTCGTGCTGCCGGTCACCGTTATGGCAACAGTTTCCGTATCGATTCCATACAGGAAGGTGCCGGTGATGCCGGCCATCACCGCAACTTCATCCGCCTCGCCGGGTATGAAAACTGTTGCGGGCGGATACGGCGCGAAGGCGTACACATAGCCATCATACGATCCCACGTACACCGTGCCGTCGCTCCCCACCGCCGGTGAGGAATAGACACGATCACCGGTCTGATGCCGCCATTTCAGGCTCCCGTCGGGATTGAGGGCATACACATAGTTGTCATTCGACCCCACATACACCGTACCGTCGCTCCCCACCGCCGGTGCGGACAATACATCATTACCCGTCTGATACCGCCACTTCAAACTCCCGTCGGGATTGAGCGCGTACACACGATTATCATACGATCCCACATACACAGTACCGTCGCTCCCCACCGCCGGCGAGGAATAGACATTACCACCCGTATAATACTTCCACTTCAGGCTCCCGTCGGGATCGATGGCGTACACATGGTAATCAAACGATCCCACGTACACCGTGCCGTCGCTCCCCACAACCGGTGAGGAATATATAGTATCATTTGCTGGATGCCGCCATTTCCGGGTACCGTCGGGATTGAGCGCGTACACATAGCCATCCAGCGATCCCACGTACACCGTGCCGTCACTCCCCACCGCCGGTGAGGAACGTACCTCACCACCCGTCTGATACCGCCACTTCAGGCTCCCGTCGGGATTGAGAGCATACACATAGCCATCATACGATCCCACATACACCGTGCCGTCGCTCCCCACCGCCGGTGAGGATCGTACATCTCCACTCGTGTGATACCGCCACTTCAAGCTCCCGTCGGGATTGAGGGCATATAAATATTCATCCCCTGATCCCACATAGACCGTGCCGTCGCTCCCCAACGCAGGCGAAGAATAGACACCATCACCCGTCTGATACCGCCACTTCAGGCTCCCGTCGGGATTGAGGGCATACACATATTCATCATACGATCCCACGTACACCGTGCCATCGCTCCCCACCGCAGGCGAGGAATAGACACCATCACCCGTCTGATACCGCCACTTCAGGCTGTTGGAAGCGGCGATACCGCCGGACGCCTGCCCGGTGTGAGCGAGGTTGCCCCGGAACATCGGCCAGGATGAGTCGGCAAGACCGGGGGAGGATTCCGTGACCGTAAACGACCATGAGACACTGTCGCCGAGGAGTACATGGCTGGTTTCCCCGCTCACGGTGCCTGATAGAGTAACCGTGATGGTTTCACCGAGGGAGTATGGCTCGTCAGGAACGAACACGATGCTCTCGCCCTGGACGGTCACGGTTCCCTGGATCGTTCCCGAGGCTGAACCCGAGACCGCGACCGACGACCCGGTCATACTCTCCTGATCCACCGGTTCCGACAGACGCACGATTATACTATGCATAGGATAGACATTTTGGCTCCCGTCAGCGGGGCTTCGCTCCACCACTACCGGCGGCGTATACGGCGCGAAGGCATACACATAACCATCATACGATCCCACGTACACCGTGCCGTCGCTCCCCACTGCCGGTGAGGAATAGACATTACTACCCGTCTGATACCGCCACTTCCGAGTACTGACGGGATTGAAGGCGTACACATAGCTATCATCTGACCCCACATTGATCGTCCCATCACTCCCCACCAACGGTGAGGAACGCACATTTCCACCCGTTTGATACCGCCACTTATAGCTTCCGTCGGGCTTGAGGGCATATATATAGTTATCATACGATCCCACATAGATTGTGCCGTCGCTCCCCACCGCCGGTGAGGAATATACACCATCCCCCGTCTGGTACCGCCACTTCCGAGTACCGTCGGGATTGAGGGCGTATACGTAGCTATCAGCCGACCCTACATACACCGTGCCGTCGCTCCCCACTGCCGGTGAGGAACGTACATCACTACCCGTCTGATACCGCCACTTCAGGCTCCCGTCGGGCTTGAGGGCGTACACATAGTCATCATTCGATCCCACGTACACCGTGCCGTCGCTCCCCACCGCCGGTGAGGATTGTACAGCATGACCTGTATAATATCGCCACTTCAGGCTACCGTCAGGCTTGAGGGCGTACACATAGTAATCATTCGATCCCACATACACCGTGCCGTCGTTCCCCACCGCCGGTGGGGAATATACAGCATCCCCGGTTTGATACCGCCACTTCCGGCTCCCGTCGGTATTGAGCGCGTATACATAGGTATCATTTGACCCCACATAGATCGTCCCATCACTCCCCACCGCCGGCGAGGAATAGACTATCCCACCAGTAGGATATCGCCACTTCAGGTTCCCGTCGGGCTTGAGGGCGTACACATAGTAATCATTCGATCCCACATAGACCGTGCCGTCGCTCCCCACCGTTGGTGAGGAATAGACACGATCACCGATCTGATGCCGCCACTTGAGGCTGTCGGAGGCGGCACCCTCGACATCAGCCTGCCCGGTGTGGGCGAGGTTGCCCCGGAACATGGGCCAGGAGGAGTTGGCGAGACCGGGGGTGGATTCCGTGACCGTAAACGACCATGAGACGCTGTCGCCGAGGGGTAACTGGCTGTTATTCCCCTTAACCGTACCCGATAGAGCGGCCGTGATGGTTTCTCCGAGTGAGAATGGCCCGTCCGAGACGAACACGATGCTGTCGCCCTGCACGGTCACGGTTCCGGAGATCGATCCCGATACCGAACCAGAGACCGCGACCGACGATCCGGTCACACTTTCCTGATCAACCGGTTCCGACAGCCGTACGATAATGTTCTGCGTGGGGTAAACATTTTGGCTCCCGTCAGCGGGGCTTTTCTCCACCACCACCGGTGGCGTATATGGCGCGAAGGCGTACACATAGGTATCAACCGATCCCACGTACACCGTGCCGTCACTCCCCATCGCCGGCGAGGAACGTACATCACTACCCGTCTGGAATCCC
>CAYWBT010000055.1:0-15187 GCA_964456585.1 uncultured bacterium | reverse complement strand
GATAAGCATCTTGGTTGCACGCTTTGGCGGACGAAAGACGCTTCTGTAGACAGCTTGTCGGCGCTGTCTTCAGGCATCATCGATAGGTTTATTAACGAGATGTCTGTATGTTGTTGTCACATTTCAGCAAGGGAACACGGTGGACCTGAATTGCGTCGAAAACACGTGATTTCAAGAGACAAATAGAAGGACTCATATGCCTTCACGTGACAGTGAGAACGAATGATGAGGATGCCCGGCAAAAAAGTCACACAAATCCGCATGGTTTTCCCGATCATCGGACAAGAATACGCGGTGATTAAAAGAGAACGTACCTCATATATCTTGACACATAAATAAAAATATAATATACTTATAGTTTGTATCTCTTATGATAACGGGAAGTTATTTAAAATCGCAGAATCTGGTCTGGTAGTGCAATGAACAGTTTATGCGCTCAGCTTCAGGAGGCCTCGTGAGTACCACAATGGAATTGAACAAAACGTTCATTCCGAACATCATCAACGATGTCTACCGTGATATACGAACGTTCTTCATGTCTTCAGACTCGATTCTCGACACGTTTGTTACACAGATCTTTTCTCGGGAAGGCAAGGGAATACGCCCGGTTTTTATGGCCCTTGTTGGACAGTTGGTCGGAGGATCGTGGGAGTCGCTGCGTCGTGGTGCGGCCATCATCGAAGCCATCCATATTGCCTCGCTTCTCCATGACGATGTTGTTGACAGCGCCGAATTACGACGAGGTGTTCAGACGTTAAATGTTCAGCATTCGGACAAGGTATCGGTGCTTTTCGGAGATCATATATTCATTACCGCGCTTGCTATCGCCAACGATGTGAATAATCACGAGGTGTTTTCAATTATTCTGGAAGCAGTTAATCGTATGATTAAGGGCGAGATTCATGATTCTATAACCAACGGCATCATTGATGAGGATACCTATCTCCGGATTATAGGAGATAAGACGGCGTCGCTTTTTGCCGCATCGGGCGAACTAGGTATCCTGCTCTCGGGAGTTAATGGTACCGAGCGGGAATGGGCTCGTGAACTGGGGGAAATACTCGGCACCGCCTTCCAGATAATCGATGATACACTTGATTACAACGGTAATGCGGAACTCATGGGCAAATCTACCCTGATGGATGTCATGGCAGGGAACATTACCCTGCCGCTCATTCACTCGCTCAGGGATAAGAGCCCCGAAGAAAAGCGTAAGGTTTTTGCTGATACCGGTGGATCTATCGAGAAGATTTATGAACTTGTCAATGAACGAGGCGGTGTAGAGTATTCGATAAAACGGGCGCATGATTATTCCAGCAGAGCTCGTGAGATAGTTGCCCGTTTCGATAATGAGAAAGCACTCGCCTCTTTTGATAGCTTTATTGACCTGGTTTTGTATCGCCACTGTTGATACGTACCAGGTCACGGCCGGAATACAACAAAACGGTGCATTTGCTGGGGGGGGGGTAGCGAAGGCTTTTTGCATGAAGGCTCTTGTGGGTGTCCGAAGTGCATTTGACCGTCACGTTACCGGTGAAAGTTAGAACACGGTTCCGCGAGCGCCGAAAGAACATGGCTGATGATTTATAGCACAAAGAAATATACTGTTTTAGTCGTTTGTATCGTCACCGTACTGCTTGTCTCGTGGCTTGTCTCGGGCGGATGGTTTGGAAAGAAATTCAAACTAGTTGAATCAACCGATTATTTAATGAGTACGAGTATCACGGTAAAGGTATATGTACGAAATGCACGGATGGGAGAAGCGCTGATACAAAGCGCCTTTGCTGAAGCGAAACGAATCGAGCACATCATGGAGCCCCTCGTGGGCGACGGGGAGCTTCACCGGATCAACGAGACATCTTCCGTGAGAACATGGAAGCTGAGTGATGATTTACGAACCGTTCTGGAGCGTGCGCTCTATTATTCACGGCTTTCTCAGGGTGCTTTTGATCCGACCATAGCAGCGGTGAAGTGGACCTGGGCATTTGAGGAGGGGGGACGTCTTCCCTCGGAAGAAGAGATTGCCGAAGCGCTCGAAACTGTGGGATTTTCGCAGGTTGTGCTGGAAAGCGACAGCCTGGAGATGAAAAAAAATGGTACGAAGCTTGATCTCGGTGGCGTTGCGAAAGGATATGCGGTCGACAGAATGATTGCCATTCTCCGGCAAGGTGGTGTGGAAGCCGGGTTAGTGAATGCCGGCGGTGATATCTTTACCTTTGGAAAGAAGCCCAGTGGGAAAGACTGGGTCATTGGTCTTCGGCATCCCCGGACGAAGCGAAACTTTATTCTGAAAACCATCGCGCTTCATGCTGTTGCAACTTCGGGTGATTACGAGCGGTATTTTATGTATGACGGCGTTCGGTACCATCATATTCTTGATCCGGAAACGGGTTATCCCGCGCGGTTTTGTGCATCCGTGACCGTGTGGACATCATCGGCGATGGATGCGGACGCGTTGGCGACAGCGATTTTTGTGATGGGTCCCCACAAAGGCCTGGAGCTTGCGGAAAAGCTGGAGGGTGTTGAGACACTGATATTCTTCGAAGAGAATAATGTAGTAAAGACCGCCCGGTCATCGGGAGTCAGGGATATCATACCACAGTGAAAGATGCAAAGTACATCGAGTTCAACGGAAAACGCTTAATCCGAAGAGTACTGAAGCAATTTTTTAATCCCGTACCGGTTAACCGGGATGATATTAATAGAAAGGAAATTAAGAGTATACTCGTCATCAGGCAGGATTCCAGACTCGGGAATCTGGTATTGTTATCACCGTTTCTGGATGCGGTTAAAACGTCTTTCCCCACGAGCAAGGTCGATATATTGATATCGGAAGGTTTCGAGGAGGTACTGGCGGGAAATTCAAATATTGATCGCATTATGGTGT
This sequence comes from uncultured bacterium, assembly GCA_964456585.1. Taxonomy (GTDB): domain Bacteria; phylum Latescibacterota; class Latescibacteria; order Latescibacterales; family Latescibacteraceae; genus Latescibacter. The sequence goes on along the minus strand of CAYWBT010000055.1, from coordinate 12,300 downwards.
TCGAGAAAAATAAACTGCGTTTCATGCCGTGGCTCTATCTGTTGTTTATCCGGCAGTTGCGGATGCAACAGTATGACTTGGCTGTTGATGTCTCAGATGGCCATAACTTTTCGCTCAACAATATCATGTTGGCCGCGTTGAGCGGAGCGCGGTACACACTGGGTTATGACCGGGGAGATGCGTGTTCGTTCTTGAATCTCTGTGTTCCGCCGCCGCCGAAGAACACCTACATGCCGGATGCGCTTGTTGGTCTTGTGAGGAGCCTCGATCCCCATATCGGCAATTTTTCCCTGTCCTACTATGTATCGGATACAGACAGGCGGTTTGCCGATGAGTGGTTAAAACGACATGACATAAGGGAGATGGATTCCTTTCTTGTCATTCATCCCGGAGGAAAGGGAAAAAAAAGGTGGGGGGCGGACAATTTCGCGGCACTTCTTGATCGTATCATTGCTGAGATCGGTGTCAGAATCGTTGTCATAGGGGGAGCCCCCGACCGGCAGACAATACAAGGAATGTTGCAGACTTCACAGTCGGAGTTTGAAGTTCTTGATAACGTTACCATCGGGCAAATGGCGGCTGTTATTGAACGCTGCGATATGTTCATCAGCGGTGATAACGGTCCGATGCACGTTTCGGCAGCCCTGAAACGACCGACAATCGGGATTTTTATATCGAGCAACTTCCATGTTTACGGTCCACGGGGAAAGAACTGTCGAATCGTTATCAGCATGAAACCGGAAGAGACTAGTGATGACGTGATGGTTGCGATAAGTGATCTGCTGCATGTATCCGGGGAAGCGGATGGCGGGGTGTTAACGGAATCATCGTAAGTGTTCTTAGATGATTGAGGTATATCATGGCGTATCTGAGTGTGAATGTGGACTATGTAGCCGTGATTCGCGAGTCGCGGAAAACGGATGAACCGGATCCGGTTTTTGCGGCCGGTCTCATTGAGATGGCAGGTGCCCAGGGGATTACCGCGCACTTGCGGGAAGACCGTCGTCATATCCAGGACCGCGATCTTGAACTGTTGAGAAGGGTTGTACGATTACCGTTGAATCTTGAGATGGCGGCGACCGAAGAGATGATCGGGATTGCATTGGCAACCGTTCCCGATCTGGTAACCTTCGTGCCGGAAAAACGGCAGGAAATCACCACCGAAGGAGGGCTTGATGTCATTGGAAATCGCGAAAAACTTGCGGATGCGGTAAGCCGCATGAAAGGCCGGGATATTGTCACCAGCATGTTCATCGATCCCGATATCTCCCAGATTGAAATGTCGAAAGAGGTTGGTGCGGAATGTGTGGAACTCCATACGGGCGAATATGCGAATGCAAAGTTGACTCCCCAGGCCGACATACACCTTGAAGTGCTCGCGAAGGCAGCGAAAAATGCAGAGGAAATCGGGCTCGAGGTGCATGCCGGGCATGGTTTGACATATAAAAATATCGCCAAGGTTGTGGCGATCTCCGAGATTGAGGGTTTTTACATTGGCCACTCGATTATGGCGAGAGCGGTCTATGTTGGTCTTGATAAAGCAGTACGTGAAATGATTCACCTTATACAAAATAGGAGTAAGAGAGGATAGAAATGATCCAAAAAAGTGCGAAGTTACGATCGAGCAAGAAAGAAAAATATTCATTAAGCGTGAAAATTGGGTTGATCGCGGTACTTATTCTGTTTTCCCTATGGAAAATATTTCCTTCGGTGCAGTTCTATTCCTTATCCCAGGAAAAGCGATTAGCAATGGATCCAGGGGATCTGGACAAGATGAGATCTAAGGCACTTAATCTCGGACTCGACCTCCAGGGTGGCATACACCTCGTCATGCAGGTGGATACGTCGGGAATGGATGACGAAGCGTCGAGCGATGCCGTCGATAAGGCGATGACCGTTATCGCTAATCGTGTTGACCAATTTGGTCTTTCCGAGCCGGTTGTTCAGCGTGAAGGGGACAACAGGATCATCATTGAGCTCCCCGGCATGCGTGATGTCGACCGGGCGAAGAATCTCATCGGTCAGACTGCGCGGCTTGAGTTCAAGCTGCTGAAGAGCGATGAGGATATCAAGTTCATCACCGATAAAATCAATTTTTACCTGTCCGGCGCAGAGGATTCAACAGCGGTTTCCGATACAACCAAGACTGAAACCGCGCTCTTCGGCGAAGAACCGGAATCCCTCGAATCGCAGAAATTCACCAGTTTATTACAATACGAACAGTTCGGATCAGGTTCGCCGACCTTTGACATGCTGGTTAAACCTGATAATGTTCCGCGGATCAATGCGTACCTGCAAGATCCCGGGGTGCAGAAAATTCTTTCGAATGCCCGTGTGATGTTGTTGTGGGGTCCTGAAAACGCCCGGACGAGCGATAATCTTCGGGAACTCTTCCTGGTGAATGCATCGAGTGAAATGACCGGTGAGATGATCAAGGATGCCAGTGTCGTCATGGGATCGGGAATGGAAGCGGGACGTCCTCAGATAAACATGGAAACCACCTCGGAAGGTGTTCGTGAATGGGCGAGAATTTCCGGGGCGAATGTGGAAAAGCGGCTCGCCATCATCCTGGACAACACTGTCTGGTCTTCCCCGAAATTTATCGAGAAGATCTACGGCGGTCAGTCACGTATTACCGGTAATTTTACCCGTGACGAAGCCCGCGATCTATCGATTGTATTACGCGCCGGTGCTCTGCCCGCCTCGGTCGACATAATTGAAGACAGGACCATCGGGCCGTCCCTCGGTGCCGACTCGATTAGAAAGAGCAGGATGGCTCTCATGATCGGATTTGCGCTTGTGGTCGTTTTTATGGTGGTGTACTATACAGGTGCTGGTGCAATCTCGATTTTCGCGTTGCTCTTGAACATGCTCTTTATACTCGCATATCTGGCATACTTCAGGGCGACACTCACCCTGCCGGGTATGGCCGGTATTATCTTGACCATCGGTATGGCGGTTGATGCAAATGTGCTCATTTTCGAGCGTATTCGGGAAGAACTCCGTCTTGGCAATACAACCCGTGTCGCTGTCGACAACGGCTACACGAAAGCCCGCTGGACGATTCTCGACTCGAACATCACCACCTTTTTAACCGCCATCATTCTCTACAATTTCGGTACCGGGCCAATCAAGGGGTTTGCCCTCACCCTCATGGTGGGAATTGTTGCCAGCGTGTTTACCGCGCTTATTGTAACCAGGATTGTCTTTGACATTCTCACTCACAAGATTAACCTGACCAACGTATCGATGGGATTTCTCGCGCCCTTTGTCAATACCAGTTTTAAGTTCATCAGGAACCGGAGGAAAGCCTTTATCATTTCGGGAATAGTGATTCTTACCGGTATTGTTTCCCTCGGTATACACGGCGGTCCAAAGTATTCAATCGATTTCCTCGGGGGCTCTCTTTTGGAACTGCATTTTAAGGATCCGGTTGAGATTTCCTCTATCCGTGAGGCCCTCAGTGAGGTAAACATTGAGGGAACGGATTTCTCGACCAGTGAAATAAAGTTCCTCGGCAGTGGTAAGAGAGATATTCTCATCAGGATTGTCAAGGTTGGTAACATGAAGGAGACGTCCACGCGAGTCAAGGAGACATTGATCACCCAATTCGCTTCGAGCATTCCCGCCGACAGGACTGAATGGCTCTTGCGTGAGGAACAAGTAGGTCCGAGCATTGGTACCGAATTGAAAAGTCAGGCAATATGGGCAATCCTGTTCTCCCTCATCGTGCTCGTGATCTATATTACCATCCGATTTGAATTCAAGTACTCGGTAGGAGCGATACTGGCACTTGTTCACGATGTGCTGATTACCGTGTGTATTTTCTCTCTGTTGGGCAAGGAAATATCCCTCTCCATCATCGCGGCGCTCCTGACCATCGTCGGGTATTCGCTTAACGATACGATCGTTGTTTTTGACCGTATCCGTGAAAAACTGCGAAAAGGTATCAAAGTCGATTACTTTGATTACCTTGACAATTCGGTCAACGAAACCCTCAGCCGTACCGTCATCACATCGTTTACGACCCTCCTCACCGTGGTATCGCTCTTCCTCTTCGGTGGGGCGGTTATCCATGATTTTTCGTTCGCGATGCTGATCGGTGTTGTTGTGGGTACGTACTCGTCGATCTTTGTTGCAACGCCGCTCTTAGCGGAATGGTTTATCAGGATTGATTCGAAGCGCAAGGAGAATTCAAAATCGCCGGGTAAGCGGAAGTAACAACGAATACATCGAAGCTGAAGTGAAAAAAAGGGCGGTGTTTAAATGACACCGTCCTTTTCTTGTATGACGATCTGATTTCTTAACGGCGACGATAATCACGCATTTCCCGTCCGGTTTTCTCGCTCGCAGATGTCTTTGTGGGGTGGAGCTTGCCGATGATGGAGCGCCGGTATCAGCTTTTCCAAGTTGTGCCCTCGGGCCGGTCCTCGAGAATAATACCTATCTCCTTCAGTCCGTCCCGGATACGGTCTGAGAGCTCCCAGTCCTTCTTTTCACGGGCTTCAGTACGCACTTTGATGAGAAGATCCATGAGATCATTCATCATCCCCGTCTGTTCGATATCCATTTCGAAATCAAGACCGAATACTTCGCCTCCCAACGTGTCGAAGATATCTTTCGATGCCTGCATGACAGCCGGAGCATCGTGACCATGTTCGTCGTGAGAATTGATGATCCGCGCAATTTCGAAAAGGTGCCCGGTCGCTTTTGCGGTGTTGAAGTCATCGTCCATTGCCTCGATAAACAGCGCCTTGTGTTTTACTATTTGACCAAGCGGCGTTGCATCGTCACCGGTTTGTTGCTCCACGGGTTCGGTGTCCTGAGAATGTTTGCGCACCCGGGTAATAACGCCGTAAGCATTTTTAAGGCGATTGAAAGCGGCTTGGGCTTCCTGTATTCGTTCTTCTGAAAAATCGATGGGGGAACGATAGTGTTTGAGGAGGAAAAACACGCGAATCGCCATGGGATGGTATCGTTCCAGCAGGTTCTTTACTGTGAGGATGTTGCCGAGGGATTTTGACATTTTCGTGCCCTCGATATCGAGAAAACCGTTGTGAAGCCAGTATCTGGCAAATGGTTTACCGGTTGCCCCCTCCGACTGGGCGATTTCGTTTTCGTGGTGCGGAAAGATGAGGTCCTGGCCGCCGGCATGGATGTCCAGGGTATCCTCTGCGTACCGCATGGCCATGACTGAGCATTCTATGTGCCATCCGGGACGTCCCGGTCCCCACGGGCTTTCCCAGGAAGGCTCGCCGGGTTTCGATGCCTTCCAGAGAGCGAAGTCGAACGGATTATTTTTGCGGTCGTCCACATCGACTCGGGCACCGGCCTGCATCTGATCGATATTACGCCCCGACAGCTTCCCGTAACCGGGGAACGACGAAATATCGAAGTAGACATCTCCCTCGACAATATAAGCGTGTCCATTCTTCAGGAGACGTTTGATCAGGCCGATCATGTCTTCGATACTATCGGTGGCGAACGGGTGTACCGATGCCGGTCTGACTCCGAGCTTTTTGCAACCCTCGAAGAACGCGTCGGTGTACTTCTGTGCAATCTCGGTAGCCGTCACGCCCTCTTTCTGAGCCCGGTTGATTATCTTGTCGTCAATGTCGGTAATATTGACGATGTAGTTGACCTCATAACCGCGATATTCGAGGTAGCGCCTGAAAACGTCGAACATGATGAGCGGTCGAGCATTCCCGATGTGAAAGTAATCGTATACGGTAGGTCCACAGGCATAGAAGTTGACCCGTTTATCGTTGAGCGGAATAAAATCCTCTTTCTTGTGATTGAGAGTATTATAGACTTGTATCGCCATAACGTATCAGTTTCCTTTCCTTCGATAAGCGGATTCAGCAATGAGGCTGACAAGTTCAGGGAAGGTAATACCCGCCTGAGCTGCCGACTTTGGGACAAGACTGGTTGTAGTCATGCCGGGCAGCGTATTTGCTTCAAAACACTGGGGAACGCCGTGTTCATCCAGGCGGAAATCGATGCGGGCTATGTCGCGCAAGCCGAGCAGGTGAAAGACTTTCATGGCGTATGACTGCACCTCGTGTGCCAGTTTGTCCGGTATCGTGGCGGGAACAATGTACCGGGTCATCCCGGCGGTATATTTGCAGTCATAATCGTAGATATCGTGCGATGGTTGTATCTCGATGATCGGGAGTGGGGCATCTCCGAGTATGGGTACGGATAGTTCGCTCCCCGGCAGGTATTTTTCTATGAGCACCTTGTCGCCGTATGCAACCGCTTTATCGAGCGCCACGGTCATATCCGAGGGTTCTTTCACAACCGCGATACCGATTGATGAACCCTGGTCAACCGGCTTGACAATGCAGGGGTACCCGACAGAGGATTCGATACGTGCACGCTCAATGCAGTTGGCCTCACCGATAATCCATGGTGCTGTTGGGATGTTGTGATGCACGAACAGCGTTTTCGAGAGGTCTTTGTTCATCGCGACCGCACTCGCGGTGATGCCGGAGCCGGTATAGATAATGCCGGCAGCTTCGAAAATACCCTGTATTCCGCCGTTTTCGCCGAGACCCCCATGAAGTGCGGAGAATACAACGTCGACATTATCCCGTATGACTTTTTCAAGAGCAGTGAATAGGGTGTTTCTGATTCCCCATTCGACATCATACAGAGAAACCGCATGGCCTTTTATGCATAATCCTTCATATACGGCTTTCCCGCTCATGAGCGAAACGTCGCGCTCGGCAGATGACCCCCCCATGAATACCGCGATTTTCATTATGAAATTACCTCGATCAGGCATACCGCATGGGCGGACATACCTTCCATGCGCCCGGTAAAGCCCATAAGCTCGGTCGTTGTTGCTTTCACCGAGATGAATTGAGTGGAAATACCCAGAGCGCGTGCAATGTTCTCTGCCATTTGACTTTTGTACGGCGTAAGTTTCGGTTCCTGGGCGACGATTGTTGAGTCGATGGATTGGATTTCACCTTTTCTCTCGGTGATCATGGCGGCGATACGGCTTAGGATTTCCATCGAGCTGATATCTTTGAGCGAGGGATCGGTGTTGGGGAAATTTTCTCCCAGGTCGCCGAGACGCAGCGCTCCGAGGAGCGCATGCCCGATCGCATGAGCCAGTACGTCAGCATCGGAATGTCCCAAGAGACCCGTATGCCAGGGAATCTCGACACCTCCCAAAATTAGTTTTCTGTCATCTGCCAATCGGTGGGCATCATAACCGTGTCCAATCCGTAACATTAGTTTTCTCCATCGTGAAATCGTGTGAGAATAGTGCCGGCGAACTCGAGGTCGGCCGGGGTAGTTATCTTGATGTTCAGGTCGGTTCCTTCGATACAGTATACCGAATGTCCGAGGCGTTCGACGAGCATGCAGTCGTCGGTGCCGGTAACCGTATCCTCGCGGGCGCGAATATGCGCTTCACGAATGAGTTCCGTTCTAAACGCCTGTGGTGTCTGGGTAATCCAAAGTTTCGACCGGTCGAGGGTTTCGATGACAATGTTATCAGCCACAACCTTGACTGTTTCCTTGAGCGGCCTCATGACCGATACAGCGCCGTTCTTCATGGCGGATACCACGCATTCCGTGATGAGCCCGGCGGTGATGAAGGGCCTGACAGCATCGTGGATCACGACGACCTCTCCATCGTCGGGAACAGCCTTCAGGCCATTCCAGACTGAATCCTGACGTTCCGCGCCTCCTTGAACGACGGTTATTGGTGGTGCGGTTTTCCGGTTGAAGCCGTCCCGTACAATCTGGGTGACATCTTTGAGAATCGAGTCCTCCGTAACGATGATAATATCTGAAATATCCCGACACTGGATAAACGGCCGGAGTGTTCGTTCGAGAATAGTACTGCCGCCGAGCTTGAGCAACTGCTTGGGGACATCTGTTCCCATTCGTTTGCCGCTCCCGCCCGCGACGATTATGGCTGATGCTTTCACGGTGCCTTCCCCGTTATAAACATGGTATCGCCATACGAGTAGAACCGGTAGCGTTCCCTGACCGCTTCCTTGTAGGCGGATAGGATTCTTTCCCTCCCGGCAAAGGCGCATACCAGCATGAGGAGACTCGAACGCGGCAGATGAAAGTTGGTAATGACCGAATCGACAGTCTTAAATTCGTACGGTGGCTTGATAAAAAGGTCCGTCCAACCCTCATACGGTCCAATCGTGTTGTTTCTCGATGCACTTTCCAGTGCCCGGACAGTCGTCGTGCCGACAGCGATAATACGGCCGCCTCTCTTCCGGCAGTCGTTGAGCATCTCGACAGTGGATTCCGGTATCCGACAGAATTCGCGGTGGAGGGTTTCGCCGTCCGCCGCCTCCTGTTCGAGCGGCCTGAATGTTCCAATCCCAACATGAAGTGTAATCGATACCCGCTCGATTCCCCTCGCTTCCAATCTATCCAACATGTCACCGGTGAAGTGCAGACCGGCGGTTGGTGCTGCAACCGCTCCACGGTGCCGGGCGTAGACGGTCTGGTAGCGCTCGGTGTCCGTGGTATCCGGATCGCGCTTGATATAGGGCGGAAGGGGAATCGTTCCGAAGGTGTCGATCGCATCATCGACCATCATCTCCGACTCAAGGTGTACCCGAACGTGGCCTCCCGTACCCTTCTCAAGTACCTTGATGGACAGCGCCCCCTCGCCAAACGTCACGACCGTTCCTTCCCTGAGACGTCGACCGGGACGTGACAGCGCATCCCAGGTGCCGTCACCATAGGGGTGCAACAGGAATATTTCGATTGTTCCCCCCGTTTTCTCTTTTTTTCCGATCAAACGAGCGGGAAACACCTTGGTATCGTTGACAACGAGCAGGTCGTGTGATGTGAGATGCTCGAGTATTCGTTCAAATGACGTATGCCCGACCGTATTGTTTTCGGTGTCAACCACCATGAGTCTTGAACTATCGCGTCGTTCTGCGGGACGCTGTGCGATCAATTCACCGGGAAGATCGTAATCGTATTCATCAAGATTCAACTGTCGTTATCGCCTGAAAAACAGGTTGAGAATAATGGTGAGAAAAATGCTGATCAAAATGCCGGTCATGATGGGAACATGTACGCTCCATCCCTTGCCGTGGATGTTTATATCTCCCGGCAACCGTCCAATCAGCGGAATCTTGTCGAGATAAAGCACCCCAATACCGGAAACGACGAGCAATATTCCCAGTACAATGAGCACGCTTCCAATCTGAAAACGAACATCCATTATTCGTCCATTCGACAAAGCCTTTTCTCCTCCTAGTAAATGTACCAAAAATGGCACCTTAAGTCAATAGGAGGTGTTTTCTAAAAATTAGATTGACATTAAATGCCTTCTCGTTCATATTACATCAATAGTTTTTATAATATTACGATATGAAGAAGACAAAATTATCGATGACGGGGCACCATACCTTCTAATGCCCTTCTTATATACACAATTCGGTTGGCAGTGCATGTTAAAGGAGTAACAACTATTCTCTGTGCGGCACAATCCCATTCGATACCATTCGTGCTCGACCGGAAGATAATCTCTCAGACATATATCACGTACAACCAGTAAGGAGAAGCAGTCAATGAACGTCCTGTTGTTTCTTGTTGTTTCGATCATTGCATTTATCGCGGCAAGTCATTTCTACGCTCGGTATGTGGCACAAAAGATAGGGGAGGATCCCAATCACCCGACTCCTGCCCAGACACTAAACGACGGCAGGGATTATGTGCCGACAAAACGGTATATTGTATTTGCCCACCACTTTTCATCTATCGCGGGAGCCGGGCCTATTCTCGGACCGACCATCGCCATACTCTATGGTTTCATGCCTGCATGGCTCTGGATAATAATCGGGGGAATTTTTATTGGTGGGGTACATGACTTCACCGTTCTTTTCACCAGCATGCGGGAAGGGGGGAAGTCCATGGCCGAGGTCGCCCGCAAGACACTCGGGCAGGCCGGATTCAACCTGTTCATTGCATTTACCATCCTGATGATCGTGCTCGTAACGTCTGCTTTCCTTTCGGCAACCGCCATTTCTCTCACCTCGCTCTGGCCCTTGCAAAAAATCGGAATATCAGAAGGCAAAACCTTTCTCAAGACCGTGGTTGTTAATGGTGTTGCCATGGGGAGAATCGGTGGCATCGCTTCAATGTCGGTTATCATCATCACGATGTGTTCGCCGCTTCTCGGCTGGCTCGTCTTTAAAAAAGGGATCAAATTCTATTATGCGCATCTCATTGCACTATTGATTTGTGTGGTATCAATTCTCCTCGGAATCAAGTATCCGGTAACCCTGTCGCCGCAAGTCTGGATGATTATCATTTCGGTATATGTTTTATTTGCTGCAGGTTGGCCGGTCTGGACGGTGTTGCAGCCGCGTGATTTTATAAACGCCCATATCCTTTATATCGGTATGGGGCTTATCATCATTTCGGTAATTATGACCGGTTTTGGCGGCATGAAAATAGCAGTGCCGTACTTTAACCTTGCCGATGGAGTTAAGAACCTCGGCTTCTTGTGGCCGATGATGTTCATTACCATCGCCTGTGGCGCTATTTCCGGATTTCATTCACTCGTTGCAGGAGGTACGACCGGGAAGCAGCTCTCAAATGAATGTGACGCCCGTAAAGTTGGATACAATGCGATGCTGCTTGAATCGCTGCTTGCTGTCTGCGTTCTGATTACCATCGGTGTTGGTCTTAACTTCGTCGATTATAAGGCAATTGTCTGGCCGTCCGATCCCGGGATCAAATCGAATCCCATTCTTGGATTTTCACTTGCGGCGGGAAACCTCTTTCACCAGGGACTCGGCATACCGCTTGCGCTCGGGACAGTGTTCGGGATACTGCTTGTTGAGGGATTTGTTGTCACGACGCTCGATACCGCGGTACGATTGAACAGGTACCTGTTTGAGGAACTCTGGACAATCGTGTTTACCAATCCACCGTCATTATTCAAAAAGTATTGGTTTAACTCGGGGCTCGCGGTGCTTTGTATGTGGATACTGGCGTATTCGAATGCCTTCAACACCCTTTGGCCGATTTTCGGTACCGCAAACCAGCTTCTTGCCGCCCTCGGATTGATTGCAGTATCGGTCTGGCTCATGGTCAGGGGCAGAAAATTCTTCTTTGCCCTCATACCGGCGATTTTCATGATAGTAACGACCATGGCATCGCTGATCATACTGTTTTTCAACTACTTGGGTAAATTAAATTACTTGCTGGCTGTAACCGATGCTCTGTTGTTTCTTCTGGCGATTGTGGTGGTTGCGTTGGCGGTCAAGACGTTTTTCAAGCCCGCGGCTAAACAGAGTCAGGAGGTGAGTACCTAGTACGCTGAGGTTTTCGCCAAACATGGAGCCGATTTACCCTCAGGCGACCATGCGGATTTTGAACAACCTGCTCTTACGGGAATATTCCCCGTTCTTCGTAGGCTTTTTCCAGACGGGAGAGGGCGATGCAGTAGGCCGCTGTTCTCCAGTCGGTTTTAAGGGATTTTGCACGGTCACGTACCGAATAATATGCTGTTATCATCCTTTTCTGTAACTTACTGTCAACCTCGTCCAGTTCCCAGAATTCACTCCGTTTGTTTTGTAGCCATTCATAGTAGCTGACCGTAACGCCACCGGCATTGCAGAGGATATCGGGAAGCAACTGGATGTGTCTTTCCTGTAAAACAGTATCGCCACCCGGTGTTGTCGGCCCGTTAGCTCCTTCCGCAACGAGTATGACATCAAGCATCTTTGCTGTTTCGATGGTTATCTGGTTTTCAAGTGCTGCGGGAATAAATATATCCGCTTTTGTTTTCAAAAAAGTGGAGTGATCGATCGCCCGGCCCTCCGGGTAACCTGAAATGCCGGTATGCGTCTGACAATACTCGGAGAGGCTGAATGGATCGATACCCGCAGGATCATACAGTGCTCCGGTGCAATCTTCCACCGCGATCATTTTAAGGCCGAGTTTGCACAAAATCTGTGCCGTCCAGGATCCCACATTACCGAATCCCTGAATGATAAATGTAGCATGGCTCAGGTCGAAACCAGTGTCGCGTGCCCAACATTCGATGAGAAATACAACTCCCTGGCCGGTCGCCTTGTTTCTACCATGCGTTCCGCCTGCCGCAATCGGTTTGCCGGTGACAATGTGAGTATGGTTATTTCTCTCAAGGGGCGGCATCATGGAGAGGTATGTATCCTGAATCCAGGCCATGATCTGTTCGTTCGTATTGACATCGGGCGCCGGGATGTCATATTCCGGGCCGATATTGTTCCCGAGCGCGAAGGTAAAACGGCGGCTTATTCGCTGAATTTCACCCGG
>CAYWBT010000054.1:0-15439 GCA_964456585.1 uncultured bacterium | reverse complement strand
CGATATGGGAAACGCTCTCTTTTTACGCTGAATGGTTGTTCCATTCTGGGCGGCTTTATGATCAACACGACCGGAATGCTTTCCGTCTCATAGTCAAAAAAGTTCGTGTGTCGAAAGTAAGCAAAGAGCGCGGCATGAAAGCAGACCGCTACAACCATCCCGAAAAACAGCAACTTCTGGGATTCATGTTCGAGTACTTCCATGTCGATACTGTCACACAATCCCTTGAACCGGGTACGTTCAGGCGGTACTGTCATGGTAATCAGCTTCCTCTCCGGCTTGCATCTCACTCTGTTCTGAATACCGTTCTGAGTAAAAACACAGGTTGTTCAATCGAATAACTTCAGTCATGCCCTTCCGCTATTCGATCGCATGGCGAAAAGTCCCAGACTATTCTGCGAGCTTCTTCGCACTTATAGTATAGCCACTACACACATTATTGTCAAGCGTATACTGCGACTTTTGTCGCCATTGTTTATCGTGGCCTGGTATCACATTGATAATAATACTATTTTGGTTTTGTTTGAACATGACTATTAGAAAAGGATACCAAGGAATAATAGTGAAGATTGATCAGGAGTAGCGTATCGGGGATGACTGTCAGCGAATTTTTTCGTTGCTCCCCGGGGTAACCTCGAAACTGATTTCCTTGTGCATCCTGAGCCGGGGATCATAGACATCTAACGTGAGGGTATCGCAGTCCCGGACACCATGAATGGTAAAGCGCCCCTCGGAATCGGTTACCGCAAAATCATTCAGACCCGCATACCCGCCGTGTTGCAGGTCATGACAGGGTATCTTGATATGCATCCCCGTGACCGATCTGCCACGGGTTCCGACGATTCTGCCGGTTATTGATTTTCCGCGGCCGAGCCTGAAATTGACATTCTGCACTGTGCGATACTCCCCCACCGGTAACACAAGCGATTGATAGGCGATTTCACATCCTTCCATGCCGGTTGTCGACAAAACCACGTTTCCCGACACCGCCCGGAAAGCGTAGTATCCACTGTTATCTGTGCGGGTGAAGCGTGCATGCGTGCAATTATCGGGCATCTGCGCCGGCAGCGATGCATCGGTGAACCGCACGAGATGGTCAACGAGCGGTTCGTCCGTTTCATCCTGGACGATTCTTCCGGTGACAAAGCCGCCCCTGATTAATACCAGGTCATCCACACCGACGGTTTTCCCCTCCTCCACCCTGATCCCGGTTCGTGCATTTGCCGTCCAGCCGGACAGTGATTCTCCCAAAAAAACGGCGTATGTTCCCGAAGAAAGGTTACCGACTGTATACGACCCCTCGCTGTCAGTCGTTGTCATCGTCCACTGGAGTCGTTCATACCGGTCGGTGATCTTTTCAACGTGCACCCGGACATTTTTCGCCGGTTTGCCGGATGTGCCGTACACAATTCTCCCGGTAACACCTCCTTCGGGCACCAGAGCAAAGGTGATATCACTCATACCGGCGGTAATGCAGTTAACGTTGAGTGCGGCATAGCCTTTTGCCCGCACCTCAATCCCGATATGCGTGCCCTGCGGTACGGCCTCGAGGACGAAACGGCCGCTGTCGTCGGTTATCGCACTCCTTCCCGGCAGAACATACCTGCCATCGAATGCGCCACTATCATGGTGGAGCAATCCCCGATAGGCATAGTTCGACAGACCCCGGAGCGAAATTTCCGCGCCGGTTATCGGTGTACCGTCTCTGCTTGCAACAATCTTTCCTGAAACGGGTGCCAGATCGTGAAGCTCGATGGAAAGGTTGGCTACATCCCATTCACTTTCCGGTTTCACCCACCCCATCGCATACCGTTCCTTCAACGCAACCACTGCGGGCATGGCCCATGCCGGCTGAACGAGTCTTTTCCGTTGCAGTGCAAATGAAAATGTGCCGTCCTCCCGCGTCTCAGCAACTTTTTCAGCACCCGCACTCCACTGCTCGCCCACATAAATGTCAGCACCGGAAACAGGCGATCCTTCAAGCACAACACTACCGGTCACATCAACAACTTTTCCCCCGGTTTCTCCGATATTGCCGAGAGGAAAGGCGAGGGCAGCGGCAACAGACAGGAATGCGGCGGATACGGTTCCTATCCGGGCGAAATGTGACAGCCGCGGGAAACGATCTTCCCGGTCAGCGAGAATGGAATGAATACGAAGGAAAAAGGTACTTTTCGAAAACACGAGTCCCGCGGCAAGCTCCACCGATGATACCCTGTTTGAAAGATTCTCTGCAATCCGGGTGAGTAAACTCGCATACTGTGTCGGTTTCTTCATCAATTCGACAACCACACTATCGCAGGCTACCTCGGAAAGATAGGCGACCTGGTGTGCCCCAAGCCACACGAGCGGATGAAAGAAAAAGAACGATCGCACCAGTGACAGGAGGTAAAAGACGAGAATATCGTTCCGCCTGATATGGGTGAATTCATGGAGAAAAATCGACTCCAGTTCGAATTCGGTCAGTTCCTCAGTAAAATCCTTTGGCAGGAGGATCACCGGATTACGTAACCGGCAGGTCAATGGTGCCTGAACCTGGGCACTTTCAATCAGTGCGACCTCTCGAGAAACACCACTGTCATTTCGTGCCTTTTGAAACGTCTCGAGGACGTGCCGATCGGTGACAGCATCTCCCCGGACAATCCACCGTTGGATACGGAGACGTGACAGAAAATCCCAGAGCAGGAAGAGTACGACAACCATCAGGTACGCCAAGAATGCGAGCGCCCAGGAAAAGTCGGTCAGTGCAAGCGGCAGCACTCCCCGCCGACGGCTGTAATGCTGCTCAAGTAGCGAGGCGTCGGCTGAGAAAGGTGTGTTTGGCCCGCGCGACCGGAAGAATTCATCGAGAAAACCGGCACTCTCCTCACCGGTTGTGCTGGGCAGCCGGAGCTTCAGGAGCGATTGGCCCTTCAGGTGAGATTGGAAAAACCTGGTCTGGGGATCACGGTACACGGGGATAATGGAAATCGCGGACTGCGGCGGACCCACCTTCGCAAGACTCCAGGTGAGAAGCGGAACGAGCGGTATCGTCACGAGCGCCGCAACCCAGAAAGCATAGTTCACCGATGCCCTGGCGCGTAGTATCGTGAACGCGATGACTGTCACCGCGCCGAGAATAATAAACGACTGCCAGAGGGTGGAGAGAAGCAAGCGGATGACGTTGTATCCCATGCTATCAAGAGCGTTCAGCCAGACATGCGTATCCATCGGTTAGATGCCTTTTTCATGCTCTTCAATGAGATTTTTCAGTGCATCCAGATCTTTTTTTCGCAGTGACCTCGTCTTGAGAAGGGAGGCAACCAAATGTGACTCTGAACCATCGAACACCCGGTCCAGCAGGTCGGTGAGAAGAGTTTTCTTTGCCTGATCTTCGCCGATTATTGCCCGATATATATGTGCGTGACTCTTTTTCCGCCTGGTTACATATCCCTTCGCCATGAGTGTTACCAGCACGTTTCTGATTGTACCGCCGGTGACCGATCTGCCTCTTTCAGCGAGAGCTACCTGCATTTCATCAGGCGTTGCCTCCCCAACCGACCACAACACCTGCATGAATTCAAGTTCACCCTTCGTAAAAATCCCGGGAACATCTTCTGTCATAGTATTTTTCCTTGCTGTGTGGTGGAAAAAGTAAGCTGCTCTGAACAGTATACTAGCCGGCAGAAATTTTGTCAAGGGAATAGTGCGATCATTGTCGCAGTATTGAGGTCGGTGCGGTATACTCTTCTCATACGTTAACGATAGAGCGCCGTCCGCGGTACTGCGGGAAAAACAAACGTCGTGGTTCGACAATCGGGAGCTGTTTTATTCGCCGTGCATGCTGTCGATCCTGCCGGCGGCAAGAACCTCATCGAACAACCGGAGCGTTTTTTTCGCCTCCACCGGGTCGAGGATATCAAGGGCGAAACCGGTATGAACGGTGACATAATCGCCGATCGACACGTTATCGAGAAGCTTGAGTGATATCTCCATGGTTACGCCGTCCGATTCCACCAGGGCGGTGTCGTCGGGGAGAATTTGGGTGATTTTCATCGGTATTGCCAGACACATGTTATTTACCCAACCATCAGCCAATCAGTTTTCTGATGCAGTTCAGTAAAACATCGGGATTAACGGGTTTTTCGAGGTAATCATCCACCCTGATCGATTTTATATCGACGGGGAAACCCGCATGTTTTCCGATTGCCGTTACCAGGACAACCGGTATGGAGTGGTACTCAGGTTGATGTTTCAGCCGGTAGCCGACATCAAATCCTTCGGTCAGCGTATCCATCATGACATCCAGAATGATCAAATCGGGCGTTGTTTTCTCGAGAATCTCAAAACAACGCTTACCGCAACCAGCCGTCAGAACCTCGTATCCTTCCGACTCGAGCAGCATTCCGATTATTTCGGAGTTATCCCGATCATCATCAACGATCAGGATTTTCCTTCCCCTGTTTATAGTAACCACGTGTTCCCGCCTGACAAGAACTCTCCGGGCACAGCATTCACCGAGTGCGACCAGAGACATTCGGAAAATGCCGGGCAATTTCCCGGACACCGCGAGAAACTTCCGGGGACATGGATTCACCCAGTCCCAGATTCTTTGGCTGGAATCCGAGAACGCATATGTCGGCACCAGTCATTTTTTCGAGATAAAACGCAAACAATTTCAACGAACCGTGGGTGGGAATACTTTCCTGTTGCAGCTCTGAGCATGAAACAACCCTGCATTCACCCGGTTTTCCCCCAAAGTCCATCGCATCAACAATAAAGATCTCTTCAGGTTTGTGCTTGATCACTGAACCGGTGTGGTTTTCCGGCGCTTCACCTCCGATAACAACGGTGAAAGCAGGTTGACTTCCAACAAGCTTTCCAAAGAGGATTCCCGCACCATCGTCTCCCCGCATCTCGTTACCAAGCGCGACGATTACCACCTTTTTCTCGGGACGTGCCATGGGAATACCTCGGCGCGGAAAAGGGGACGGTGGGTATGGCTAGAAGAGCCGGATTATCCAAACTCTTCAGCAAGATAGACTCTGCTGCGGCAACGGGGACAGAGAACGCGAAAAATGTCCTCACGGGATACATTTCTTTCTTTCGCGCGGGCAGCGATATACTCAGACTGCGACAAATGATCCATACCAGCGAGAATCAGGGTCGGATTTGCATAGGCGAGGCTTCCCAGACGATTGGCAATCCACCTGAGGTGATCTTTCGTACCGACGACATCTCCACAGATCTCGCAGACAGCGAGTTCCTTTTCGACGGTTACCTCCATCTCACTCCTGCTCAGTGCCGCCAAATCGTACTCGTTCGTAAAGTCGATGCCGTCCTCGGTCGTGCAGTACAGGTGGCACTGTCCGCAGAAATTACAGCAGTCGTACCTGAGCTTAAGCGTTCTCGTGCCATGTTCCACATCATCAACGACTTCGATCGATCGGGAGGGACATACCTCACTACAGGCCCCGCAACCAATGCACACATCGGCATTGAACTGGGGTTTACCACGAAACGAATCGGGAGGGATGGTCAGTTCCTTGGGGAACTTAGCCGTATAGGGGCCCTCGACGAAGAGAACCTTGATCGCTTCCCAGAGTTCACGAAGTTTCGGTTTTCGCATCACTCATGACTCCATTGCTTGCGTTGGCCGTCAACATCAGCGTACTTGTCCACAACACTCCCCTCCCAGAGTTTAATACCATATCGGTGCGCCGCCCTCGCGATAGAATGCGCCGCAACCGGCGAAGTCAGCAGGATGAAAACCGCACAGAGCAGCGCCCGTATTCCCGCCGAACCAATACCAAGCGTCACCAAAACACCGAAGAGAATCATACAGGTTCCAAGGGTCACACACTTTGTTGCCGCCTGCAGACGGTTATACACATCGGGAAGACGCACGAGCCCGATACACCCTAACAGGTCAAACAGCACACCGATTGCTATCAGGAAAAGTCCGATGGTTTCATTCATCAAAATGACGTCCCTCCAGGTATTTCGCCAGGGCAATTGTCCCGATAAAACTCAGGAGCGCCCAGGTTATGCCGATGTTCATATAGAAGTCCTTGCCGGTTTCCAAGGTAAGAATTGCGCAAAAACCGACCATTAACGTTCCCAGGATATCGATCGCAACTGTTCGATCCGGAGCTGTCGGTCCCTTCCCTATCCGGTACAGGCACAGAAATCCGCAGAAGAGGAGAACAAGCATGATGACCGAGGGCCAAGCACCGCATACCTGATTTATCATTCGAATACCCTCTTAAGGATCGTTTCAAATTTTTCGACAATTATTTTTGTCTGCTCTTCGGGATCATCGGTCTGAATATTAATCCAGTGGATATACAGGTCGCTCCCGATAATATCAACTGTCAGCGTCCCCGGTGTCAGCGTGATGGAATTCGCCAGAAATGTCAGGGCGAGATCACTCGTCAGGGTTGTCTTCACCTTGACAATCCCCGGATTAATGGGAACGTTCAGGTGCAGCACCCGGTAGGCAACATCGAAATTAGCCTTGACCATGTGATAGAAGAACACCGGGAGATAGTAGAGTGCCCAGAATATCCGCCGCAGCGACAACATCTTGACCGCATTCTCAAAGAACAAATGAGCGACCAGCACTGTACAGAGAGCAGCGACGAGGACACCGGCCAGGATGTTCTGGATATCGAGGGACCAGGTAAGCAACAGCCACAGTATGCACGTTATGATAAAATAGACGATACGATTCATCTCTACATACTCCCCAAGACCTTGAAAATGTAATCACCCTTGTCGAAGAGAACCTCGCGGGCCGGTTCGACGAGAACCTGCAAAAACCAAGGACAGGCAATACCGAACGCGATACACACCACCGCCAGAATAATAAGGACGCTCCACATGAGAACGGGAACCTCACGTACGGAGTTGAGCGCCTGGGGAAGCGGCCCGAAGATGGCCATTTTCTGGAGCTTCACGAAATAGATGAGTGTCATGAAACTCACGATCACGGCGATGGCTGCGAGAACATAAGCCACGGGCCCGATGGTCTCGTACGCCTTCACAGCGGCGATAATAATAATCAGCTTACTGAAAAAGCCCCCCAGCGGTGGTATGCCGGATATCGAGAGTGCGGCAATCGAACACGTGGCGGAGGTCACCGGCATTTTCTTCCAGAGACCGCCAAGCTTCGTTAAATCTCTCGTCCCCGTGGCATACTCAATGGCGCCTGAGCAGAGAAAGAGGAGCGACTTGAAAAATGCGTGGTTGAGAAGGTGGAAGAGTCCTCCAAGTACTGCCAGGGGCGTACCAAGGCCGAAAGCGAATACCATATACCCAACCTGGCTGATACTGGAATAGGCGAGCATCCTCTTGAGGTCGTTCTGCCCAATGGCGAGCAGGGCACCGCCGACCATCGAAAGCGTTCCCAGCGTTATGAGCACGACGGAATATGACGGCGAAAAACCAAACACGTTAAACAGAATCCGGACCATGCAGTAGACGCCGAGGGCCTTGATGAGAAGCCCGGAAAGCATCGCCGAAATAGGCGCCGGCGCCGATGGATGGGCATCAGGGAGCCATGCATGAAACGGCATCAATGCCGCCTTGAGACCGAATCCCATGATAAAGAACACCGAGATGAATTTCAGAATGAGCGCCGAACTCTTTCCATCCACCACCTGGGCAATATCTGCCAGATTGAGCGTGCCGGTGAAACTATAGAGAAGCGCGATGCCGAACAGGATGAAACCCGAAGCGATATTGCCGAGCACGAGGTACTTGAACGATGCCTCGAGCTCTTCGTGCTCAATCCCGAAGGCGACGAGCGCATAGGATGAGATAGCGGAAATTTCGAGGAATACGAACATGTTGAACAGGTCGCCAGTCGCCACAACTCCGTTCATACCCGCCAGCATCAACATAAAGAGGCAGTAGTACTTTACCTTCGCCGTATATCGTTCCATGTAGGCGATTGAATAAACAATCACGAGGAAAGCGATACTGTTGATGATGAGCTGAAAGAAACCGGTCAGTGGATCGCCGACAAGGTTGATACCAAACGGTGGATGCCAGCCGCCCATCGAGTAGACGACCGTATCGGCGCCTATCCTTCCAAAAGCAAACAGAACGAGAATACCGCTCGTTACCAGGATAATGGCCTCCGCGAGCCGCTTGTGGACATATCCGGCAAGCGGTACGATGAATGCGGCACCAAGCGGCAGCGCGATAAACAACGGAAGGAGGTTATCCGAATTCATCCTCTCAACCTCCGTATTTGAAGGATATCGAACGTCCCATACTTCTTATACAATTGGAGACACAGTGAAATAACCAGAGCAGACGATCCGAGTCCGATAACAATCGATGTCACGATGAGTGCCTGGGGCAAAGGATCGACAAATGTCGCTGCCTGTCCGGCAATATTTTCAGTAGTCGTCACTATCGGTGCGGAACCACCGTATCGGTAGCCCACTAGAATCAACATGAGGTTCACCGCATACTCGATGATGAAAAGGCCGATTACGATCTTGACCAAATTCTTTTTTGCGACCACGCAATAAATACCAAGCAGTAACACTATCGTACACAGTATATAGGGATACATTGTATGCCCCTCTTTATTCAGAACGCTCCATGCGATAGAGCGCAAGCGCGATAAAAACCGCCAAAAGACTGGCGGAGACTTTTATTCCTATAGCGATATTACTCCACATCAGCGTACCGGCGGATACGAGTCTGAGCGGTGTTCCCCGGGAAAGAAAATTGCAGAAGAAAAAACCTCCACTGTAACCGATCACGGCAATCATTAAAAATATGACTGCCCCGAGACAATCCCATACCGAGAGCGACTTTTCACTGATGATTTTAAGAGTGGTATCTTTCCCGAACGCCAGGACAAGCAGGATAAAACCACACGCCAGCATAACTCCACCTGCGAACCCGCCCCCCGGTGTGAGATGACCGTAGAGCACGATGCTCGCACCGAATATGATGATAAAACCGAAAACAAGGCGTGTGATGGTCTTGACGATCAACGACATCCCGCTCATTTTAAATTCTGCCTTTCTTCCTGAGAATAACGAGTGCTCCGATAATCGAGGCAAAAATCACCGTCGCCTCCCCGAGCGTATCATACGCCCTGAAATCCAAGAGGATCGCGGTGACGATGTTTCCTGCTTTTGAAATGCTGAATCCCTCGGTAATGTAATATTGAGAGACCCGGAGAACCGGCCTGCCGAATTCCGGCAGTTCGCGGTAGACCAGCGCGGCAAACACAATGAATATACCGCAGAATAGTAATCCGATTGAGGTGGCAAACACCTCGCCGTAGCGGTACCGATGAGCAATGGTGACATCCTCGCGCACAACCACCAGACGCAGGAGCATGATGAGGGCGACAACCTCGACAGCGACCTGCACGATGGCAAGATCGGGTGCGCCGAGAATGAGAAAAATGATCGACAGCGCAAGACCCATCGCACCGATTGAAATGACGCTTGAAAGCAGATCCTTCGTCTCAATGGCGATAACGGCACCGATGATCATAAACGTGAGAAGACCATACAAAAGAATCATGAGTATGCTACCTCACCAGATAGAATATCAAAAAGCCACATCCAATTAACACAAAGGCTATGTAGGTCGATACGACACCATTATGAACCTGGCGGACGACTTCAACCAGCTTCATGCCGTATTTGCCGCCGAGTACGTACAGGTCATACACGCCGATGTCGGCATCATGGTACAATGTCTTGAGCGGATTGAGTTCCCGTATCGTCTCGTAAAATCCGGTACCGGGAAAACGAATCATATCGCTGTCAAACTTCTCGCCGCCGACAAAAACCGAGGTTATCCGCGGCTTCGATGCCGTCGAAACCAGGTAGATAATATAACCGATCACCAGCGCTACCAGCATGAGGAGCGTTGCCAATGTCGGGCTCCACATTGCCCGTGACAAACTGATCATACCGTGAAGTTCGCCAAATTCCATACCAACCGCAGGTCCGATGATATACCTGAGCGGAACCTGGGCGAATACGCCGAACAGTACACACAAAACCGCAAGCACAATCATCGGAAAAGCCATCGCAAATCCCGCCGGCTTTATCACCGGTAACCTCCCGGCTTTCCTGCCAAGGAAAACTGAATGAATTACTTTGATAAAGGATGCGAGGGTCAGAGCACTTCCGAACAGGGCGGCGATAAGGAAAATCGGCCTGCCTATTTCAATGGTACCCTGATAGATTAACCACTTCGAGGCGAATCCGTTGAACGGCGGCACCCCGGAAATTGAAAGCGCTGCAATTAGCATAGTGATGAAGGTGACCGGCATGACCTTCGCCAGCCCACCCAGTTCTTCAAGCTCCGTCGTGCCCGTACGTTTTTCCACGGCCCCGGCACCAAGGAACAAACAACACTTATAGATGGCATTATTCAGCATATGAAAGAGCCCGCCGACGATGCCAGCCGGAACCCCGGTACCAATACCCAAAACCATATAGCCGACCTGGCTCACCGCATGGAATGCCAGGAGCTTCTTGAGATTATGCTGTATAAGCGCCATCATAACCGCGATTATGATGGTAACTGCGCCGATGACGAGCAAGAGGAGCTTGAGCGGCTCGTTGAGCACAAACATGTGGAGACTGATCCGCGCGAGAAGATAGATACCGAGGAGTTTGTCAAGGCTTGCCGGCAGGTAGGCCATGACACTCGTCGGGGCGCTCTCCGCGGCTTTCGGTATCCAGGAATGTCCCGGCATCGCACCTGCCTTGACCAGTGCCGGTATAAGCATGAGCACATAGATTGCACAGAGGTATCCGGTGCTGACGGGGATCGCGTTACTATCACTGATACGGAGCGACCCGGATATATTCCATAATAGTATAATCCCCAGTAGTAATGCACTGTCGGAAAAGCCGATTATCACGAACGTCTTGCCGGACGCCTCCCGCGATCCCGTGCTTCCCATCGTGAACAGGTAGAACAGAAGCATGGTGGTTATCTCCCAACCGACAAGCAGGACTATCAGGTTGTCCGCCAGTAGAGCGGCAGATGCAGCAGCAGAGGTCCAGAGAAGATAGCTGTAGTACTCCCGCAGGCGTTCATTCCCCTTCATAAATCCAATGGAATAGATCACGATGAGAACAGCGAAGAGCGTAGCGGCAAAGAGAATGAATCCGCTCAGGCTGTCCGCCCTGAGATCGAACGAGAAGGGGAAGCTCCCCAGGGAAAACCACATCCATGTTGCGATCAGTTCCCGCTGCGTAAAGAAGATGATACCGGCATAATACGCCGCAAGGAGCGTCCCGACGAGCGCAAGCGCCTCACGAAGTCCCCGTACAAACGGGGGTACGAGCATGACAAGTGCGCCGGCAACGATCGGAATTATTATAGGATAGAAAAGGATATTCATCGTGTGTTCAACCTTTTCATTACGCGTTTCAACTCTTCATTATCTTTATTACCGTCTCCTCGACGGGGGAACTGATGCCGAATTCTTCTCTCATCTGGACAGTTTTTGCCCGCGAACGCTCTTCCAGTTCCCTGCCCGAAAGGATGACATCATTCGTGCCGCGTTCTATCACCGCCATCCGTTCGGTACAGCAGTAGCATGGGTCAACCGCAGCGGTGA
The DNA here is from genome assembly GCA_964456585.1 of uncultured bacterium. GTDB lineage: Bacteria > Latescibacterota > Latescibacteria > Latescibacterales > Latescibacteraceae > Latescibacter. Next base: position 3,840 of record CAYWBT010000054.1, on the reverse strand, counting down.
CAAGCGCGACATCCGCGATCTGGTGACCGATACAGGTCGCCTTAAACGAGGGGATATTCATGAAGCTCGGCGCCCTGACCTTATGACGAACAGGGATGTTGCCTCCATCACCGCGGACGTAGTGGAACACCTCGCCGCGCGGTGCTTCGGCATGGCCTATACCTTCACCTGCAGGAACCGCCTTTATGTTAGCGTCTATAGAACCTGGGGGAATGTCGTCCAGGCACTTCTTGATGATTTTAGCTGATTCGATGATTTCCAGCAGCCGAACCGCAGCTTTCGCGAACACATCGCCCGTCTCCCAGGTTATTACTTTCCAGTCAACCTTATCGTATGCGGCATACGGTTCATCGGTCCGGATATCATCGGGAATGCCCGAAGCACGAACGGTTGGCCCGAGGGTGCCGTACGCCCGTGCATCCTCTTTCGAGAGCACGCCGATCCCCTTCGTACGGGCGTGGAGTACCGGATCATCGAGAACCGCTCCAACGAGCATCTCCGTCGATGCCACAATCTTGTCCATCTCACGGTGGATCCAGGGGAAATCCTCGCTCTTGAGATCACGCCTGACACCGCCCGGTTTCAGCATGGCATAGTGGTTACGGTTGCCGGAAATCTTCTCGAAAATATCGAGCACCGGTTCGCGATACTTCCACGCCCACATGAACACCGTGTCATACCCGATGAAGTGACCGGCGAGACCGACCCAGAGGAGATGGCTGTGTATTCGCTCGAGTTCGCAGATAATCGAACGAATGTAATCCGCTCGCTCGGGAACCTTGAATCCGCCGAGGTCCTCCACGGCGAGGACGTAGGCCATAGGGTGCGAGGTGGAACAGATCCCACAGATTCGCTCAACAAGGAACGGCACCTGGTCCCAAGTCTTTTGCGTGCTCAGCTTTTCTATTCCCCGGTGCATGTACCCGATGCGAACATCGACATCAACAACCGTCTCTCCCTCGACGTAAAGCTTGAAGAACTCCGCCTCTTCGAGGAGCGGGTGGAACGGCCCGAGGGGAATAATCGTTTTTTTCATCTCTCCGGCTCCTTAAAATCCCGCCTGAAGGGATAGACTCCTTCCGGCCAATCATCCGCCATGAGTATCCTCCGTGGATCCGGGTGATTCGTAAAAACAATACCCAGAATATCGAACATCTCGCGCTCGATCCAGTTTGCAGCCGGGTAGAAGGCACCCACAGACTCAATCTCCGGTGAGGGTTTTTCCACCTTCGTCTTAACCGTGATCATGCGGTGTTCCTCAGAAAACATGAAATGGTACAGTATCTCGAAACCGCTCCGGGTATCGAGACCCGAGGCGATTACCAGGCGACCTCCCAGGTCCTCGTACATGAAGCGGCAGATGTCGGGAATAGCACGCTTGTCGACAGTGATGTACACTCTCCGTTCGTTGTGCTCATAGACAGCTTCGGGAGCAATACCAAACTTTTTCGTGATGGTCGCACATACCGTGCTTTCGTTCATACCAAAGCTCCTACAGGGCTTCTAGCGCCTTAATGACCCCGAGTATCATTGCCTCCGGTTTCGGAGGACACCCAGGAATATAGGCGATGATTGCATTGGGATCGATTTCCTTGACTACCTTGTCAAGCGGGCCGACCATGTTGTAACTGTCCCGGAACATGGTCATCGTGAGCGCACAGGAACCGATAGCGAATACGACGCATGGTTTCGCCGTCTGACGATAGAGCTCCTGGAACCGGGGGAGAACGTGACGGTTGACGGAACCGCTCACCAAAAGGGCATCCGCGTGCCGTGGGCTTCCCACGAGTTTTATCCCGAATCGTTCGACATCGAACCGCGGCGTGAGAAGATCGAGTATCTCGATATCACAGTTATTACAGGGTGACAGTGCAACATGGTACACCCAGATCGACTTTTTTAAACCCCAGCGGGTAAGACTCATGACTCTCTCTCCTGTGACACGAACGCTGACAAACGTACCCCTCTCTTCATGATCATAAACCCCCGATGGCAAGAACCAGGCCGACAAACGCAAGAATCGTGACCGGACCCCAGAAGAACTTCACCGCCTGATCGATCCGAATCCTCGGATTCGTGTTCCGTATGAGCACGATGAGCACGATGATTACCACATACTTCACCACGCTCCATACAATCGAAATCCCCTCGAGCCGTATACCACCCAAAAGCAGGGCGACCATGAAGAGCGGCATCACCGCCAAGAGCATCATCTTGGTCATTTTGATCACCGCGAGGGGAGGTCCCGAATACTCCGTGATAATCCCGCCCATCAGTTCCTGTTCCGCTTCGGGCATATCGAAGGGAACGAGCCCCAGCTTCGCCTGAGTCGAGAGCAGGAGAACGATAAATCCGATAACGCCGGAGATGCTCGCGATATTCATGCCGTTCTGCACCTGAGCGGCGATGATGCTCCCCAACCGGAGATCGAAACCTGATTTGTATATAATCGTCGCAATAACGATAAGATAGGGAAGTTCATATCCCATGATCAGTTTCATTTCCCGCGACGCACCGACCGCCGCCTGGGGATTCCCCGAGGCGCTCGCCCCGATAATCAAGCTGATCGTCGGGACAACCAGGAGGTACACGAGGACAATACTGTCACCGATAAATCCGACATCCGGACGGAGGAGAACCTGTCCGAGCAGGACTGCAGCGATCATGATACCCGCCAGCCCAAAAAGCGGCGCAAGCAGAAATACCGTTCGTCCGTGACCCTCGGGTACGAGCGTTTCCTTGCCGAGAAGCTTAAGAATATCGGCGACAGGCTGGAACCACGGCGGTCCGACGCGTGCCTGCACCAACGCGGTAACCTTACGGTCGATCCAACTCGTCAGGAGACCGATGATCAGAATCACGACTGCGATCGCGATAAATACGATAACCGATTGTATTGCAGATACCAGCACGTTTTTTACTCCATTACCCGTATATGTTTTGCATGTTATGCACGTTTCTTCCTATGACCGTCTCAGATAGGTCTTATAGCTGACAGCATGCGAGCCGAGCATTATTTCACGATCATCCGTGACCTCCCGAACCTCTCCGTATCTCAGCGCACCGGTGGGGCACGTCGCAACACAGGCCGGTTCCTCACCGTTTTCGAGACGCGCGGTGCAGAGATCGCACTTGCCGAGCGGAAAGGCGGTGAGCCGTTCGCCTTGGCTCAAGACACCAAAGGGACAGGCGAGCACGCAGCTTCTGCAGCCGGTACAGCGAAACGCGTTTCTCCTCACCGTACCATCATCGTCCCGGGTCATCGCTTCTTTCGGGCATGCAGCAACGCATGCCGGTTCTTCACAGTGACGGCAGACAACCGGCAGCGTTCCCACGCCCTCAATATTGGTGCTCTGGAGGGTTACCACCCCATTTCGTACCCGCTGACAGGCGACCGAATGGGACTGGCACCCAATACACAGATCAAGCTGTACGTAGAGCTTTTTCACCAGGCGTTCCTCTCTCCCGCCAGCACCCAACTCATGGCATCGGTCAGAGAACCATCCGCAAAACCGGTAACGGTTGAGCGAAACGACGGCTCAGGTGCTTCTTTATCGATATTTTTTATCAGGTCATTCATCATGTCTTCGACATCTTTCTCAGGTATGGCCAACCGCTCCGCTGAGACTGCTGGCAACGGTTTACCCAATTCCTCGGCAAGACTCCGAATAATCGCTCCATAGGAACGAGCGCCACCGGGGGGCTCGATGACCGGATTGAGCATGTTTCCCCGGAACGTACCCGCGGATTCCATCCAAAGCGCTGTCGGGAGCACAATATCGGCCATCCTGGTGGTTTCATTTTCGAATGGCGCCCCGGCTATGAGCATATCGAGTTTAT
>CAYWBT010000053.1:0-15636 GCA_964456585.1 uncultured bacterium | reverse complement strand
CGATCGTTCCTACATTAACATGCGGCTTCGTCCTCGCAAATTTCTCCTTGGCCATGTAATTAACCTCCTTCGAAAAGTACGTATGATAATTAATATCAATGATTATCTAGTTTGTCACCTGATAAACGCCGCCAAAGCGATGAACAAGCTCGGCGGCAATTGTATCGAGAACTCTCGTATATGCTTCAAACTGCATGGTATAAATTGCGCGTCCCTGGCTCAGTGAGCGGAGTTTCGTTGAATACCCAAACATCTCTGAAAGGGGAACCGACGCCTCAATGACCTGCGCATCAGGTCGATTTTCGATATGCTGAATCTTTCCGCGCCGCATATTCAGATCGCCCATAATATCGCCGGAATACTGCTGCGGGGTGATAACCTCGACCGACATGAACGGCTCGAGGAGAATCGGTCCCGCTTTCTTCATACCCGACTGCACAGCCATGGTCGTGGCAATCCGAAACGCCATTTCTGACGAATCAACATCGTGGTACGAACCATCGATCAACTGGACAGTGATGTCTTCAACCGGAAAACCGGCGATCACGCCGGAGTTGATTGCGTCTGCGGCACCTTTGCGACACGACCCGATAAACTCCCGCGGGATGTCGCCGCCTTTAATCTTATCCTCAAACACGAGGCCGGCACCCTTCTCGCCGGGCCCCAGGATAATGACCACATGTCCGTACTGACCACGGCCGCCGGTTTGCTTGATAAATTTTCCTTCAGATTCGACTTCACGGGTAATTGATTCACGATAGGCCACTTGGGGGGCGCCGATGTTTGCCTGCACATTGAATTCGCGCTTCAACCGGTCAATTAAAATATCGAGATGGAGTTCGCCCATCCCGGAAATAATTGTCTGTCCGGTCTCCTCATCGGTCTTGACCTGGAACGTAGGATCTTCTTCGGCAAGCTTGGCGAGGGAAAGATGGAGCTGCTCCTGGTCGGCTTTCGTTTTCGGCTCAACCGCAATGTGAATGACCGGCTTGGGAAACACCATGCGCTCCAGCACGATCTGGTGGCTGTTATCACAGATTGTATCACCCGTTCCGATTTTCTTCAGCCCAACCGCGGCAAGTATATTGCCGGTCGTTGCATACTCTACATCTTCACGCTTGTTCGAATGCATCCTGATAATACGCCCGAGACGCTCTTTGTCACCCGTCGTTGGATTCACGACCATCGAACCCTTTTTGACTTTACCGGAATAAACCCGGAAAAACACCAGCTTCCCTACATGCGGGTCGGTCGCGACCTTAAACGCGAGAGCGCTAAAATACTCATCGTCCGCGGGCTTGCGTTCGAGCGGCATGTTCGTTTTCGGATGGTACCCCTTGACCGGGGGAACCTCGGCAGGGGAGGGAAGGTAATCCACGACTGCATCGAGCAAACGCCGGATACCCTTGTTCTTGAATGCGCTGCCAAGCAAAACCGGGGTGATTTGCCCCGCAATGGTGGCCTTTCTCAGGGCGGCTCGTATCGGGGCTTCTTCTATGGGCTTGCCTTCGAGGAAGAGTCCGAGAAGATGATCGTCAAAATCGGATACGGATTCAAGCATCTTTTCACGGTTCTCGTAGGCCATGTCTTTCAGATCATCCGGCACAGGAAGCTCGTGGATGGTCAGATTGACCCCTTCACCTTCATAAATAATAGCCTTGTTGCTGATGAGGTCGATCATACCGCTAAACAACTCTCCCGATCCAATGGGAACCTGAACAGGAATGAATGTCGAGTGAAGACGATCATGCATCATGTTGACGACCCGGAAGAAGTCCGCACCCGTGCGGTCCATCTTGTTCACAAAGGCTATCCGGGGCACCTTGTATTCGTCCGCCTGACGCCATACCGTCTCGCTCTGCGGCTCAACACCACCGACCGCGCAGAACAACCCGATGGCGCCGTCGAGAACCCGAAGCGAACGCTGTACTTCGACCGTGAAGTCAACGTGTCCCGGTGTATCGATAATGTTAATCATGTGCTCGTGCCAGAAACAGGTTGTCGCCGCCGACGTGATCGTGATACCACGCTCCTTTTCCTGCGCCATCCAGTCCATGGTGGCGGCACCATTGTGCACTTCGCCAACCTTATGCACTTTTCCCGTATAATACAAGATACGCTCGGTCGATGTGGTCTTCCCCGCATCAATGTGCGCCATGATGCCGATGTTGCGCACTTTATGTAAAGATTCGCTTTGTTCCATCTCTTGCCTTCCGGTGTCAGACGACACCAGTTGTTCCGTGGTGCTCGCTGTTTCTTATATTTAAAAAAAAACCCGATAATTACTAGTGAAATTTCGAGCTATACTCCCGAACGTGATACCCACACCATTGTTTCTGGGTCAACTTTAAAGAGTATTGTTCATAAAAACTTATGTATGCGACGTCAGCGTAATTCAATTGTCTATAAGGCTCTAGTAAACCGTCTACCCGTTTGACGACGTTCCACATGAACACACAATCGTCGAAAAAGCTACCAACGGTAGTGCGCAAAGGCCTTATTGGCCTCGGCCATCTTGTGTGTATCCTCGCGCTTCTTGATGGAGGCACCCTGGTTCTTTGCCGCCTGCTCAAGCTCGTTTGCCAGACGTTCCGCCATGGTTTTTTCCGGGCGTGCCTTTGCAAAATTTATCAGCCATCTGATGGAGAGGGCAAGCCGCCTGTTCTGCCTTATTTCAATTGGCACCTGGTAGGTCGCACCACCGACCCTGCGGCTCTTAACCTCCACGATGGGTTTGACATTTTCGACAGCTTTCTGAAAAACTTCGAGACCGTTCTGCTCTGTCCGCTCCTCAATGTAATCGATGGCATTGTAGAGAATAGACTCGGCTGTCGACTTTTTCCCTTTCCGCATAAGATTGTTGATGAACTTCGTCACCAGCGTATTCTTATACTTCGGATCAGGCATCAACTCACGTTTCGGTACTTTTCTTCTCCTCGGCATTCACTTACCTCTCGTATCATCCGGCTCGTTAACCGGCACGTGAACCACGCGCCGAAAAAAGCTCATCTTTGCACCTTTTGAAAACCACGTATAGACAATCTACATTCCCTAAGACCAGCCATTAAATCTTCGGCTTCTTCACACCATACTTGGACCGGGAATTCTTCCTCTCTTCAACTCCGATGGTATCAAGAGCACCGCGAACGATATGATACCGGACCGCAGGAAGATCTTTGACCCTGCCACCGCGGACGAGAACAATCGAGTGCTCCTGGAGATTATGCCCCTCACCCGGGATATATGCCGTCACCTCAATACCGTTCGAGAGGCGCACACGTGCAATTTTCCTCAGCGCGGAATTCGGCTTTTTCGGCGTTGCCGTGTACACACGGGTACAGACGCCTCTCTTCTGCGGACACTTTTTCAGTGCCGGCGCTGAACTTCTCTTCTTCTGTTCCTTCCGACCTTTTCGGATCAGCTGACTGATTGTGGGCACACCATCCTCCAAAAAATATTTTTGCATGAGATTTATAATATAATTAATATTTTCTATAATGTCAAGAAATTGGCTTTATTATTTTACTCCTTCTCCAAAATATTCTTCTGGGCTGACCCTGGTTCTGACAAACACCCGCGAATCCATCCCTCTTCCTCACATGTTTTCCTGGGAAACAATTTCATCTTCCGTTATTCCTTCGGAAATATCTTCTGCCGGTTGTTCCTGCTTCAGTATTTCCTCAAATTCATCATCGGAGGTAACGAGCGAAACGTTCTGGTACTTTCTCATGCCCGTTCCGGCGGGAATAAGATGCCCGATGATGACGTTCTCCTTGAGTCCCTGAAGTTTATCGATCTTGCCCTGGATCGCCGCCTCGGTCAGCACCCGGGTCGTCTCCTGGAAGGAAGCTGCGGAAACAAAGGACTCGGTGAAGAGTGAAGCCTTCGTGATACCGAGCAGCAGGGGTTCAAATGTTGCCGGTTCTCCTTCCTCTTCCTCAACCTGCTTGTTGACCTCGGCAACATGGAATTTGTCAACCTGGGTTCCCTCGAGGAAGTTCGTATCGCCGGGATCGACGATTTGAACCTTCTGCAGCATTTGGCGAACGATAACCTCGATGTGTTTGTCGTTGATCTTCACCCCCTGCATACGGTACACTTCCTGAATCTCATTCAGGAGATATTCCTGAACGCGGTGAATACCATTTATTCGCAAAATATCGTGCGGATTGACCGCACCTTCTGTCAGCCGTTCACCGGATTTCACATGGTCGCCTTCAAACACCAGAAGATGTTTTCCGTAGGGGATGAGATACTCGCGAACGAATTCATTTTCACCCTTGACAAAAATCTTCCGGGAACCACGGACAAGACCACCGAACTCAACAATACCATCAATCTCCGAGATCGTTGCCGGATCTTTCGGCTTTCTCGCCTCAAAGAGCTCTGCAACACGGGGGAGACCACTGGTGATATCACGGGTTTTAAAACGCTCGTTCTGGAGCATTGCCAGCGTTTCCCCGGCACGGAGTTCTTCGCCGTCGTTAACCATAATCCGCGCTCCAACCGAGAGGGAGTATGTCCGTTTCTTGGCGCCGTCGCTGTCGAGTATGGTGATGTGAGGTGTGAGTGAACGGTTGCGCTGGTCGATCACGAAGCGCTGCTTATGACCGGTCTCTGAATCCACCTCGTAACGGAAGGTAAGACCCTCGATAATATTTTCGAAATGTATCGTTCCCGCTTTATCGGTCACGATCAGGGTATGGTTTGGTTCCCAGGTATAAATGGTCGTACCGTCCTCTACCTCCTGACCGTTTTCGACAACGAGCCGCGCACCGTAGGGTACCTGGTAGGTACTGATGACCCGGCCATTTTTGTCTTCTATGGAAATTTCCCCGTTTCTTCCGGACACTACGGTGAACGGAAAAGTTAATTGCTTTTGTTTTTTCGGGACGTTCTGCTCATCGCTGAAGGCATACGACACGGTCTTGATATTGTCGCTGAAAACAACATTACCGCCCTTCTTAACCGTGATCTCGGAACTCTCAGTCAAACGCGAACCAGCACCACCAATATGGAACGTCCGCAGTGTCAGCTGCGTTCCCGGTTCGCCAATGGACTGGGCGGCAATGACACCGACCGCTTCTCCAATGTTGACGTGCTTGCCCTTAGCAAGGTCTAAGCCGTAACACTTTCCACAAACACCACCGTTGGTTTCACAGCTCAGTACCGAACGGATCAGGATGGATTCGATGGTTGAATCATTTATCCGCGGAATCATGTCTTCGTCGATCAGGTTGCCTTCCCTGCAGATAACATCGTCCGTCTCAGGATCGACAACATCTTCGAGCGGGATACGTCCAAAAACCCGGTCTCCGAGATTTTCGACGATCTGTTCGCCTTCCTTGAGTGCGGTCATCTGGATGCCGACCATGGTACCACAGTCTTCTTCGTTCACGATTGCATCTTGGGCGACATCCACGAGCCGGCGGGTCAGATAACCGGCCTCGGCTGTTTTCAACGCCGTATCTGCCAGCCCTTTCCGTGAACCGTGGGTTGAGATGAAGTATTCGAGCACACTGAGTCCCTCGCGGAAATTCGAGGTGATCGGTGCCTCGATGAAGTCGCCCGTACCGCCGGTGATGTTTTTCTGGGGTTTCTGCATCAGTCCACGCATACCGGCAAGCTGCTTGATCTGGTCCTGAGAACCTCGGGCACCGGAATCAGCCATCACAAAGAGCGGATTAAATCCATCTTCTGCATGGCGCAGCGTTTCGAAAACGGTCATCGCAACGCGGGACGTCGTGTGTGACCACTCATCGATGGTCTTGTTCGCACGCTCGCCGTCGCTGATGATACCCATGTTGTACTGTTCCCTGATTGCATCCACCCGATTCGTAGCCTCTTCGACCAGTCGGAACTTTTCATCCGGTATGATAATGTCCTCGATTCCGATCGAAATGCCGGAGTAGGTCGCATACCGGAATCCGAGTGCTTTCAGCTTATCCAGGAAAACAACCGTAGTCTGGCAGCCCTTTATCCGGTACATATCGGCAACGATTTTCTTCATGATACTGGTATTAATGGTCAAATTGATGAAGGGTTGATCTTCGGGTAGAATTTCGTTGAAGATAATACGGCCGATGGTCGTATCGTACAGGGTTTTATTTATACGCACCTTTATCTTTGTATTGAGAGATATGACATCTTTCTCGAACGCCAGCCTGGCTTCGTCAACATTAGAAAAGAAACGCCCCTCGCCACGTTTGTCACCGGAAGGTTTGGTCATATAATAGAGACCGAGCGCGATACACTGCGGCTCGTCAACGACAATCGGCTTGCCCGAGGCTGGCGAGAGAATGTTGTGGCTCGCAAGCATCAGTACGTTCGCCTCGATCTGCGCCTCGAAGGAAAGCGGAAGGTGCACCGCAATCTGGTCACCATCGAAGTCCGCGTTAAACGCCGCACAGACGAGGGGATGAAGCTGGAGCGCCTTACCCTCGATGAGGACCGGTAGAAATGCCTGGATGCCGAGACGGTGTAGTGTTGGGGCTCTGTTTAAGAGAACAAAGTGATCCTTACACAGATCCTCGATAATGTCCCAGACCTCTGATGAAGCATGCTCGACAAGCTTTTTAGCATGCTTGATGGTTACTTTTTCATCCTTCTGGGTGAGCTTCCTGATGATAAACGGCTTGAAGAGCTCGAGTGCCATTGACTTCGGAAGCCCGCATTGGTGCATCTTCAGCTCCGGACCGACCACGATCACCGAACGGCCGGAATAATCGACACGCTTCCCAAGGAGGTTCTGACGGAAACGTCCCTGCTTGCCCTTTAACAGGTCGGAGAGACTCTTAAGTGCACGGTTTCCATCCCCACGGACAGCACGGGTTCTGCGCCCGTTGTCGAACAACGCATCGACCGCCTCCTGGAGCATCCGCTTTTCATTGCGCAAAATGACATCCGGCGCCTTGATTTCGATCAGCTTACGCAAACGGTTGTTGCGATTGATCACCCGGCGATACAGGTCGTTCAGGTCGGAAGTTGCGAAACGCCCTCCCTCGAGCGGCACCAAGGGTCGTAGATCGGGTGGTATAATCGGAATGACATCGAGACACATCCACTTCGGATTGTTGTTCGACTGACGGAAAGCCTCCACGACCTTCAATCGCTTGAGGGTTTCCTGCTTGAGCTGAACGGAAGTCTCGATCTTTACCTGTGCACGAAGCTTCGCCGAAAGCTCCCCGATATTGATGTTCGCGAGAAGTTTCTTGATTGCCTCGGCACCCATGTCCACCTCGAATTTGAATCCCTGTTCTTCGAGGTCGATGCATTCTTCATCGGTAACAAGATCACCGACGCTTTTATCGGAATCTCCGGGATCGAGTATCACGTAGGCTTCGTAATAAATAATCCGTTCAATATCACGCACCCTGATATCCAGGAGATACGAAATCCGCGAGGGGAGGCTCTTCAGGTACCAGATGTGCGCCACCGGTACGGCCAGGTCAATATGCCCCATGCGCTCGCGTCGTACTTTCGATTGAGTGACCTCGACACCGCATCTATCACAGACTACACCGCGATACCGAATACGCTTGTACTTCCCGCACTGGCACTCCCAATCCTTTACCGGACCGAATATCCGCTCGCAAAACAGACCGTCGCGCTCCGGCTTGAAAGAGCGATAATTGATCGTCTCGGGTTTCGTTACTTCACCGAACGACCATTCCCGAATCCGTTCGGGCGATGCCAGTTGTATCCGAATCGAATCAAAATCAAGCTTTTTCGCCGATGATATGATCACGTCTATATCCCCCTTTATGGGTGTGTCAAAAGACACGGTAGAAAACCCTGTACGGGCTTAATAATTCAGTTTTCACGATGAGCTGGTAAGGATTCCTCGCAAAAACGGCACAAACCGTTTGCATCGCCAGTTATTCGACAACTTCACCGTTCTTGAGAAGTTGCATATCAAGTCCGAGGCTCTGGAGCTCTTTTACCAGCACGTTGAATGATTCCGGGGTACCGGGCTCGGGTGGATTTTCACCCTTTACAATCGCCTCGTAAATGCGGCTCCTCCCCTGCACATCATCGCTTTTAACTGTCAACAATTCTTGGAGGATGTGAGCAGCGCCGTAAGCCTCGAGCGCCCAGACCTCCATCTCGCCGAAACGCTGACCACCAAATTGTGCCTTACCGCCCAGTGGCTGCTGGGTCACCAGTGAATAGGGCCCGATGCTCCGCGCGTGTATTTTATCAGCAACCAAGTGAAGCAGCTTCAGGAAGTAGATCGTTCCCACTGCGACCTGGTGGTCGAACTGTATGCCAGTACGCCCGTCATACATTGTCGTCTTTCCGTTGATCGGGAGACCGGCTTTTTTGATTTCCTCCTGAATCTCATCCCAGGTGGCACCGTCAAAAACAGGGGTGGAATAGTACTTTCCGAGTTTCAAACCTGCCCAGCCAAGGTGAGTTTCGAGTACCTGACCCAGATTCATACGCGAAGGAATGCCGAGAGGGTTCAGTACGATATCGACCGGTGTGCCGTCCTCGAGATAGGGCATGTCCTCTTGGGGAACGATCTTGGCCACCACTCCCTTGTTGCCGTGACGGCCTGCCATTTTATCACCAACCTGGAGTTTGCGCTTGCGGGCGATTCGAATCTTGACAAGCTGTGCAATCCCCGGCGTCAGCTCATCACCGCGCTGAACCTTTTCAATCTCACGCTCGCATTTCTCTTCAAGAATACTGATCTCCTGCGAGGACATGGAAAGTATCCGAACAACTTTCTCGTCGATTTCGCTGTCGGTCGACCAGTAAGCTGTCGCCATGACCTTGTCGAAGTCCATGACAGAGAGCGATTTCTTGGTAAAGGTTCGCCCTGCTTCCAGGACGACCATCCCAGTTTCGGTATCGACAATCTCTGAACCAGCCTTGATCGAATACAGAATCTTGTTCAGTTCTCTGGCACGAATCTCCCGGACATACTGAATCTTCTCCTGGAATTCCTTCTTAATCCCCTCGATGGTTTCTTTATCATGACGACGTGTTTTTTCATCACGCTCTTTCCGGGAGAAGAGTCGTGTATCGATGACCACACCATCGATACCGGGGGACACCCTGAGGGAAGCGTCACGCACATCTCCGGCCTTTTCGCCGAAGATAGCCTTGAGAAGCCGCTCTTCCGGTGAGAGTTCCGTTTCACCCTTCGGAGTGACCTTCCCGACAAGAATATCACCGGCTTTGACCTCGGCACCGAGACGGATGATACCATACTCATCCAGATCCTTCACCGCGTCTTCCGAGATGTTCGGGAGCTCTTTTGTCAGCTCTTCGGTACCCCGTTTCGTATCACGAACCTGGAGTTCGAATTCCTCGATATGAATCGAGGTGAACGTGTCGTTTTTCACAAGTTTTTCGCTGATGACGATCGCATCCTCGAAGTTGTACCCGTACCAGGGCAGAAACGCCACGACCACGTTGGATCCGAGCGCCAGTTCTCCCCGTTCGGTCGCATGCCCGTCAGCTAAAACGGTGCCCGGCTCTACCCGGTCACCGACCCGCACGATGGATCGCTGGGTGATACAGGTATCCTGGTTGGATCGTTTGAACTTGGTAAGGGTGTAGGTACGGTTGTTATCCCGGGAATCAAACACCAGTTCTGCGTCTTCACTCTCATCTTTCCGTACCACAATCTTGTTTGCAGAAACGCTCACAACCGTGCCGGTAACATCGCTGACGATCATTGAACCTGAATCAAAGGCAACTTTGCTCTCCATTCCCGTACCAACAATCGGGGCCTGCGGGCGCATGAGTGGGACACTCTGCCGCTGCATGTTCGAACCCATGAGGGCACGGTTCGCATCATCATGCTCCAAGAACGGGATGAGCGATGCCGCAACACCCACAAGTTGCTTGGGCGATACATCCATGTAGTCGACTTCCTGGGGGGAGGCGAGCGGATAATCGTCACGTTTTCGCGACTTGATGATATTTCTCTCAAAGGTTCGATCCTTTTTCAGCGGGGCATTTGCCTGGGCAATGGTGTACTGATCCTCAACATCAGCGCTGAGAAATTCGATCCGTTTGGATACCTTTCCCTTTTCTACTTTACGGTACGGCGTTTCGAGGAATCCGAATTCATTAACCCGGGCATGTGTTGCAAGGTACGAAATGAGACCGATATTCGGCCCTTCCGGCGTCTCGATGGGACAGATGCGACCGTAATGGGTGTGATGAACATCTCTGACCTCAAATCCCGCACGTTCACGCGAGAGCCCTCCGGGGCCCAGGGCGGATAGACGACGCTTGTGGGTCAGCTCGCTCAGGGGATTGATCTGGTCCATGAACTGGCTCAACTGACTTGAACCGAAGAATGACGCTATAACCGTGGACACGGACCGTGCGTTGATAAGATCATGGGGCGACATCCGCTTTTCGTCATTCTGAAGACTCATGCGCTCTTTGATCGTCCGGGCGAGGCGAGAAAGTCCAACGTTAAACTGGTTGGCAAGAAGCTCGCCGACGGACCGAACCCGCCTGTTACCGAGATGGTCGATGTCATCGGTATAGTGGCTTGTCCGGCCCTCGCAGAGGCCGATCAAGTACTTGTATATAATGATAAAATCATCGCGGATAAGAATCGTCGGATTCTCGGTATCGCCCCAACTCTGTAGGCGCTGACCCAAACGATAACGCCCAACGTTACCCAGGTTGTATCTCTTGGGACTGAAGAACATACGCTCGACCAGACCGCGTGCAGCTTCGATATTCGGCGGATCCCCCGGCCGCAGGAGCACGTAGATACGGTGCAGCGCCTCTTCCTCGTTGGTACAGGGATCTTTCTTGAGTGTATTTTCAAGAATGAGTGAATCTTTATTGCGCCGGTAGTCAAGAACCTCGAGACGCCTTACCTTCTTTTCTTTCAACTTTTCAATGATTTCTTCAGTCAATGATTCGCAGGTGTCGACAATTACCTCGCCCGTCTTCTTCTCGACAACCTGTTCCATCGAAATCATGTTGTCATTTACCTTCCCGATGGGGAGCTTCTCGACGTTGTAAAATAACCGCCAGATGCTCGCGTCATCGGAATAACCCAGTGCACGAAGAAGCATGGTCGCCGGGAATTTACGCTTTCGATCGATATGGGCATACATGATGTCGTTGATATCCATCGAAAACTCGACCCAACTCCCGCGGTACGGTATGATTCTCGCACTGAACAATAGCTTGCCGTTCGGATGGGTTTCCTGGGCGAAAAAGACCCCGGGGGAACGGTGAAGCTGACTGACAATTACCCGCTCAGCTCCATTGACAATGAACGTTCCCGATTCGGTCATCAGAGGAAGCTCACCAAGAAACACCTGCTGGGAAACGATATCCTTGACGACCTGCTCACCATCCTTCTTCTCGTAGCTGATGAGTTGCAGGGTCGCTTTCAGGGGAGCGGCGTAGGTCATATCACGTTCGATACACTCTTCCTTGGAGTACTTGGGCACACCGATAGAATAGTCGATGAATTCAATATTCATCGTGTTGTGAACGTCTGTGATGGGAAAAATTGATTTAAAGACTGCCTGGAGTCCCTGATCGCCTCTTTTTTCCGGCGCACAATCGAGTTGCATAAAATTATTAAAAGACGATAGCTGAATCTCGTTGAGATTTGGAATCTCAATAACAGAAGAAATTTTTGAAAAAGAGTGCCTCTTGATTAAATTTTTGTCACTCAAGCTTATCACGCTCCTCAGTTATAGATCAAGAGTAAAGATTGATGACACAGGTTCCAGAACTTAATCGCCTATGCAATAACAGCGAACGGACTGGCCATGTATAGACAGTTTTCCCCCTTCCCGCATGTGTAGCCGGAAGAAGGGGGTAATAAAAACCATCATTTTCCTGCATCCATTCTTGAGGTGAGCAAAGGGGACGATCCCTTTGATACTCATGATACTACTTGACTTCTGCAATCGCCCCTTGTTCTATCAGCTTTCCCTTGGCTTCCTCTGCCGCTTCTTTCGCGACACCTTCGAGCACCTTGCCCGGAGCTGATTCAACGAGATCCTTGGCTTCTTTCAAACCGAGTCCGGTGAGTTCGCGTACCACCTTGATGACCTGAATCTTTTTCTCGCCGAACGAGGTGAGTTCTACATCGAACTCCGTCTGCTCTTCGGCTACAGGTGCGGCTTCTCCACCAGCGGCTGCACCTGCCATCGCGCCCGCCATCATGACAGGAGCCGAAGCCTCGACACCAAATTTTTCTTCGATAGCTTTGACGAGTTCAGGAAGTTCCACAACTTTCAACTCGCCAATTTGGTCAACTAATTTTGCGATTTTGTTCTCTGCCATTTTTTCCTCCATGTATGTGAATTAAAAGCTTTTTTGTAATTTTAACCTTAACAAGCAGTCCCGCTGCCTCGAGCAAAACGGGACAACCGCTTTCTGTTCTAACCGCGCATCAGTACCGTACATCTTAGAAATACGCTAACCTTCCTCCTTCTCACTCTTCTCACGAACTGCATCGACTGTGCGGACAAACTTCAGAGGCAGCGCATTGACAGCCTGGGCAAGCTTGACGAGCGGGGCATTCAGGATCGTCGCCACCTGGGCATACAGTTCCAGCTTGCTAGGCAGCTTCGATATTGCCTCGATCTCATCCTTATTCACCACCATGCCATCAACCAAACCCGCCTTCACCTCTCCCTTATCGTACTTTTTGATAAAGCTCAAAAGAAGACGCGCCGGGGAAAGGGAATCCTCTGAACTCCAAACCACACTCGTTGGGCCTTCGAGATACTCATTCAACATGTCTGAGCCCGAGATATCAGCCTTCTGAAGCGCACGCTTCAAAAGTGTATTTTTCACCACCCGCATCGATACATTCTTTTCTCGCAGGGTACGGCGCAGTTCGGTAGCCTCAGCGACATTCAGCCCCATGAAATCCAGGAGATATACGCCCGGTTCGCTGAATATCTGGGCGTATTCATCTACTACCCTTTTCTTATCCTGTTTATCCATTCGTACCTCTCTTTACCACAGAAAGCTCACTGTATCTTCACCTCGAACTACCGCTGTCCTCAACCGCCTACTCTGTTACCCTGCAAGGGACTGAAGGAGGTTTATTCGATCGATCTTGATACCGGGTCCCATCGTGGTGGAAATGATAATATTCTTGACATACGTTCCCTTGGCTGCAGCCGGCTTGGCCCGAATCACCGCATCCATGAATGCCATAATATTTTCAATAAGTTTGCTCTTCTCAAAATTCGTTTTCCCGACCGGAATGTGCAAATTTCCCGCCTTGTCAACCCTGAATTCGATTTTGCCCGCCTTGGATTCTTGAACAGCCTTGGCAACCTCGAAAGTGACCGTGCCGGATTTTGGATTCGGCATGAGGCCGCGTGACCCCAGAATCTTCCCGAGACGGCCCACAATCTTCATCATCTCCGGCGTCGCGATGGCGACATCGAAATCCAGCCAGCCACCCTGAATCTTTTCAACCAGATCCTCGGCGCCAACATAATCGGCTCCGGAATCGCGTGCCATGTCGACATGCTCACCCTTGGCAAAAACCAGCACACGCACCGCTTTCCCCGTACCATTCGGCAAAACGACTGTGCTTCGGACCATCTGGTCGGCATGACGCGGATCGACTCCCAGACGAACAGTGCATTCAACCGTTTCATTGAATTGTGCCTTCGGAAGCTCGAGCATGAGACCGATCGCTTCCTCAAGGGGATAATACTTCAACCGGTCGACCTGACCGATTGCCTCTCGGTATTTTTTTCCCCGTTTCATCAGTTGGATTCCTCGTTTCTCGTGCTATGTTTATCTTATTGATTACTAATGGTATACGTGTTCGATCACCACTGCGCTGCACACACCGCTCACCATATTCCAGCGGAGGATCTCCCGCCTACAGCTCGACGATAATTCCCATGCTACGGGCGGTTCCCTTTATCATCTCCATGGCCGTTTCTACACTGCTCGCGTTCAAATCCTTCATCTTTAATTCGGCGATATCCCGAACCTGATCGAGTGTTACCTTGCCGACCTTATCGCGGTTCGGCATACCTGATCCCTTCTCAACTTTCGCCGCCTTCACCAGCAGGGTTGCCGCCGGGGGTGTCTTGGTGATAAAGGTAAACGAACGATCACTATACACAGTGATCACCACGGGAATGATCGTACCGGTCTGCGACTGTGTCTTGGCATTGTATGCCTTGCAGAACTCCATGATATTAACACCGTGCGCACCGAGTGCCGGACCGACCGGAGGCGAGGGATTAGCTTGTCCGGCGGGAAGCTGCAGTTTAATGTTCGCTATCTCTTTTTTTGCCACGAAATACTCCTTGGAAACTATATTTAGAGGGCTGCCACTACTTCCCTTCACTATACTGAATGGATGAAATGCACCTGTTCCCCCCTGTCAGAGGCAGAGAATCCAGTTGAACACACTGTTCTTACTACGGCAAGCCCACTTGAAACGCGGTTATCATTTTGCTTGCTCATTATCCGGCACCACCGGGCACATCGCAAACGATGCATCATTCACACTCTTTATCTCAACTACATCCCCGATTTTAAGGACTCAATTTGAAGGACATCGAGCTCAACAGGGGTCGGCCGCCCGAATATCGAAACGGTCACCTTAACCTTGCTCTTGAGGGGATTCACATCCTCGACTGTTCCGGTGAAATCACTGAAGGGGCCATCGATAACTTTTACTTTGTCACCGGGAATGTACTTCATTTCCGGCACTTCTCGCGCCTTGCTGGCATCTATCTGACCCAGAATACGCTCAACTTCCGACGGTTTGAGTCGTTCCGGCCTGCGGGCCGGTCCAACAAAACTGGTGACACTTGGTACATTCGAGATGAAGTACTGGGTCTCTTTCGTGAGATCCATTTCGATAAGCACGTACGAGGGAAGGAATTTTTTTATTATCACCTTCTTCTTCCCGTCGCGCATCTCTATTTTTTCTTCAGCCGGAACAACAACTCTCCCTATCATCTCGGCCACATCCGACAGAGGAGCTTCCGCATCTATATAATTCTTTACCTTGTTTTCATGACCCGATAAAACGTGTAACACATACCAATCCATGGTCATCGTCCCTTACTGTTCTGCTCTTTCTTTACTCAGAACAACCTACGGATAAACGCAAGAATCAAATCGATCATACCAACATATATGGCGAAAAAGACAGACAAAATAATTACAAGAATCGTTGAACCCTTCAATTCCGGCCAAGTCGGCCAGGTAACCTTCGACATCTCACTTCTTACTTCTCTGAAATATTTAACGGTACGCTCAGTAATTTGTGCCATGATATACCCGTTTACCCTCTCAGGTTTTTTTACTGGCAGGCCAGGAGGGACTCGAACCCCCAACAGCCGGTTTTGGAGACCGGTGCTCTACCAGTTGAACTACTGGCCTACCCCATTTGTTTGAAAGTAATATTCATCCAATCGAGAAGCAAGCTTACCGCCCCTCTTTATGGGGGGTGTGTTTCTTACAGAACCTGCAGTATTTCTTATATTCCACCCGTTCCGGATGTTTCTTTTTATTCTTGTCAGCGGTGTACGTCTTGCGCTTACATTCCTGGCACACAAGATATATTAAATCTCTCGGCATATCCCCACCTACTCAATAATTTCAGTTACAACGCCGGCACCGATCGTGCGGCCACCCTCA
>CAYWBT010000052.1:0-15841 GCA_964456585.1 uncultured bacterium | reverse complement strand
TCTGATTGCGCGCATGGTTGTTCGAAACGCTCAATGCCTGGAGATGCTCTTCGGTTGACATTGCCTGCCACTCATCATCGGTCAGTTTCCGCAGGTCGTAAATATTGGCCTGAGCATGCACAAGACAAATAGTAACCAGGAAACAAAAAGCAGTAAATAGAAACACTTTACCCCAACTACGCATAGGAACACCCCGCAATTTATCGTATGAGCATGATGAAACTATTTCAAATTAAGTATGTTCAAGGTATAATTTCGCAAAGACAACAAGGATAATATATGCGAATATATTGGATAAAAATCAAGAAAAAAAAGAATTATTTATTAAGGTATGGAAGAAAAAAGTAAAAAAACGGAACAAAATATACGCATAAAAGATATTATGTAAACTATTTCGCTCTCTGCGGCTCCTTCGTGTGCCTGTTTACTACCTTCTAAAAACAGAGTGCCGGTGTACTAACCTCGCCCCATCGCTCTAACGAGATACCAATCACAAGGATTTTCCGCGCTGGTGCATGTGGCATGGCTCGGAAAGTATGGTCGGTTTTCGCTCAACGGACTCCGAGTAAATCGATAATGCGGGCAAGCTCTTCCTTCATATCGTGACGGGAGACGATGCGGTCGCAGAATCCATGTTCGAGAAGGAACTCACTCCGCTGGAATCCTTCCGGGAGCTCGCACTTCATGGCTTCCTGAATTACCCGGGGACCGGCAAATCCGATGAGTGCCTTCGGTTCGGCCAGGTGGATGTCGCCGAGCATGGCAAAGGATGCTGTTGCTCCGCCGGTCGTTGGATTGGTCAGGATAACGATGTACGGTAGTTTTTTCTCGGAAAGCCTGCCGATCGCGGCCGACGCCTTCGCCATTTGCATGAGGGCGGTCGTACTTTCCTGCATTCGTGCCCCGCCGGACTGGGTAATCATAATGAACGAGCATTTTTCCTTGATTGCGATATCGATCGCACGAACGATCTTTTCTCCGACAACGGAACTAATGCTTCCCCCGATGAATCGGAAATCCATGATACCGATAACGACCGGGTGCCCGAATATGGTGCCTGTTCCCGTTTTTATCGCAGAGTTCTCTCCGGTAACATGACGGGCAGTCTTGAGTCGCTGATAATACTTTTTTGTATCGACAAAACGGAGGAAATCAACATCCCGCATGGTCTTGTTTATTTCCGAAAACGAGCCGTCATCGATGAGAAGAGCCAGGTAGTCGTCCGGAGTAATTTTTAAGTGGTATTCGCACTTGTCGCATACCCAGAGATTCTCCGCGACTTTTTCTTTCAGTAAAATTGCACCGCAACTATCACATTTTTCCCATATCCCGCCGGGAACGTCTTTCCGGGGGCCTATGTGGAATGTCTCTTTCATTTTTCCGAACCAGGACATACTGCTACCTTATTGTTTACCTTTCGGTGGTTATGATCAAACGGATTTTTTTTAATGCTGTTAACGGTCATACTAACATACTATGTCACATCGGACGTTAAACGCCGCCAAGGATTTAAGAGAACTCCCTGCCCAGTGGAGTCAACGAAAGCGCCGGCTTTCTTGGATATGCCGAGCGCCCCGAAGAAACCTGTCATGTCTGTCATGGTTCAAGCCGTGCCGGTTCGCGTGATACGAAAATTTTGCCGAACAGCTCCCTGATTGCCATGGTGCATCTTACTATATAATAGTATACTCGCCGCTCTTTCGCCAGTGTTTTCCTCACAGCGGCCTGAGATGGCACCACCCACGCTGCCGGAACGGGTATCGATATGCATTCGGTCATGTCGTTTGTTTCCGCATGGTGATAATCGAGGATGCCAGCTCAACCTCACTGAGTGAAATATTGAGCTTCCGTGCAATCTCGTGCGATAACAGGCCCTCCCGTTGTAGTTGGTAAATGGCATGCATGAGCTGATCTCGATCCATGTCATCATCGTCCTGGTGAATGTCCTGTATAATATGTTCCATGTGGTGCTCGCGGACTGCAAGAATAAGATCCACCTCTGTCTTGGTCAAATCCGAAGTATGTGCAATTTCCTCAGGGGTGCACCCCTCACGAAACATCCGTGAAACGAGCGATTTGATTTCTTCGGTAATCTGCGGTTTGGTCGCGCCCTCACGGGCGGGAAATGGCCGCGGAAGCGGCGGGGTGCTGGCCGGCGGAGGTTTCGGAGATTCATGGCGCGGCGGCTCGATCACTTCCTCACGGGGGGCGGGAGCCGGAACCAACCGCGGTTCCAGTTCCTGCAGCAGCGCCTGTTTTTTTGCATTGAATTCCTTGGTTGCGCGTTCCTCGTCAAGTTCATAGTCCCGGTCGTTGAGCAGCCGATCGACTTCTTCTGAAAAATTCCGCTCCTCCTGCCCCGCCTGCCGTCTTTTCAACAGGAAAAATACCAGGGTGGCGGCGGCCAGAAGAATCACCGTGATGGTCAGGATACCATAGATCCCCCGTCGGATACTCGAGGTTACCTGTTGTTCGAGATCGCTCATCGGCGGTTCGACAGCAGGAGCCGCTCGCGCGGTATCAACCGGTGCGGACAATTCCTGCATGGGCGGTGAGAGCGCCGTATGTACCTGTTTGCTGAGGGTGGTATCGGTCGGGGTGCGCTCGGCTTGCGTGGCTGAATCTATTGCGGCAAGTTCCCGGGCGAGTTCTTCACGCTCCCGCAGTTCCGCTTCGAGGCGTTCCCGCTCCCGTTCTTCCGCGATGGCCTTTTCCCGTCGTTTTCGCTCGGTTTCCGCCGCGAGTCGGGTGCGGTACACGTCGGGAGGTATAATTGATTCCACCGTGAGCGGGAGCCCTTCGAGGGAACCCACCGCCTGAATGAACCGGTTCCACTCGGAGAGGGCTTCCTGGTTTTCACCGAGATCGAGAAGAATGTTTGCAAGCAGGCCGTGCGCATCGCTGAAACCGGAAGAATCGCTGAGAGCTTCCTCGAGGTTCCGTTGTGCGCGGCTGTATTGTTGTTTTTCCCGGCGTATCAGGGCGGCGTAATAGTAGGCAAGCGGACTGCGCGGCCTGAGTTCGAGCTCTTCGCGCAGTTCGTTGAGGGATTCATTGTATTTTCCCTCATGGTAGAGTAGAATGCCCTCGGCAAGATGGCTGGTTCCCTGCGAGAGGCAGGGATCGCCCGTGGCAAGCGAACATGCCAGAAGAATAAAGATACAAAGCGTCCGCCCCGGCGGAAAGGTGGTGTGACGTGAATCTTTCATGATAGTCTTTGTTTACCGTTACTTTCGTAGGGATTTGGTCAATTCTCTTTTGAGTAGTTCGATGAGCTTGTTTGCTCGGGCGAGTTTAATACCGAGGCTGTTGACAATATTGAGGTTGACCTTCTTATAGACTTCGGGTTGTTCGACGCCGAACATTTCCAGGTGATTGATATTCAGGTTGAGAACCATGCTTTCTTCGCGGGCTACAGCATTGGCGGTCCTTCTCAGGTTGGGAACGAGTGCCAGTTCGCCGAACGTCTCCCCGTGGGATATCCGGTAGAGTGATATGCCGTTGAGGGAAATAATCTCGACCTGACCGTTGATGAGTACCGACACCACCCGTAATTTTGAACTCTGATCGGTGATGAGGTCGCCTTTTTGGTACGATTTTTTGGTGACAATTTTCGATATTTCCTGTAATTCACCCGGGTTGAGCCCCTTAAAGAGGTCAAATTTTTCCAGCCCCCACAACGCCATAATCCCAACTCCTGTTCGTGATGAGTGATTTCATCCGGCCATGATCCCGTAAATTTAAATATAGTGATGGGCCGTCAGGAAGCAAGAATAAAAAATGCGGTTGGCGCGAATAGTACGCCTGCGCGCAGGAACCTCAACCGGCCTCCCCTCTCCCCGAAGCGCCTGACAGGGGGAAAATTCAGTATCCATAACGGTTTCTCGAAACGAGCATGCTGCGGAGATGCGGTGCTCCTGTTGCCGGGGAAAACCCCGCTGTGCCGGATGATTCGGGCATGGTTCCTTTTGGACAGGATCGTGCGCCAATATCCTTGACTTATTCGCCGAATGGCGTTATTTTCGTGGTATTCGATGTCCCCGAAACACTTAGGGAATATCATCATGAAAATTAAAAGTTCTCTCCGCATCCCGATCGGTTTTCTCGCCGGAATCATCTATATCTGGCGGGCGGATCCGACGCCGCTGAGTTTTGGCCTCGGGGCGCTCCTCATGCTGTTTGGCGAGCTGATCAGGTTCGTGAGTTCCGGCACCCTCGTGAAGTTCGAAGGTGTCACGCGGAACGGCATCTATGCCTGCACGCGAAATCCCCTCTATATCGGATCCTTCTTTCTGGGAATGGGCGCCTGCATCATCGGCAGGGATATAATCTTTTCAGTCGTATTCATCTCTCTCTATATCATCTTCTATAGGCGGGTGATTCTCAACGAAGAGCGCTATCTCAAAACGCGTTATGGCGATGACTATCTTCGCTACCTCGAAGAGGTGCCGAGAATCATACCGCGTGAAATCAGCGTTTCGAACATTTCCCGGGAAACCTTCCCTCCCCTGGCGATCAAAAACAAGGAAGGGAAAACGATTCTGGGTATCACAGGCGTTCTCATCGTGATGTTGGTGAAAATGATAATGAACTGACCGCGAAAACATGACGGAGGGTCTTATCTATGATGGAAAAAGATATGAGGCTTCTGCACCGTCGCATGGGTGCAATCGTGGCGATTTTCATCCTGCTCCAGGCCCTCACCGGTCTCGTACTGAGCGTTGAAAACCTCCTCGGCGCCTATTGGGGAGGAATCGTGCACGATATCCACTACCGATATGGCACCGCCGGAAACGTCTACCGGATTATTCTGGGTATAGCACTCACTGTGATGGCGGTGACAGGTTTGGCGATCTACCTGAAAATACGGGCGAGAACGAAAAAAGCGGGCTCAACGGGCTGAATCCCGGCACTGTCGAATGGTACGAGCAAACAGTTTCCGCCGCCCCCCCCTTCTGGTGCGTTGGGAAGTCACCGGTATGCGAACTGCGGTCGATGGGGCTCCCGAAGGCAGAGGGAAAGGTATGCCGTACCATGTGGCCAGTCCGGAACGAAAAGCACATTCCCTGCTTGACAAATAACAATAATATAATTATATTTATAGCAATATCAATATAAGAATATTTGTGCCCATCGAAACTAGTAGGTGCTCTCATGAAAAAACTCGTGATTTTAGGTGCCGGAACAGCCGGTACCATGATGCTGAACAAGCTCTTCCCGCTGCTTAACAGGGATGAGTGGCAGATTACCATTGTCGATCAGTTCGAGAACCACTACTACCAGCCGGGTTTTCTTTTCATACCGTTCGACATGTACACGTGCAAGGATGTCATGAAGGCCAAACGGGACTTCTTCCCGAGCGGTGTCGAGGTTATCATATCGTCCATCGACCGTGTTGAACCGGACAAGAACCGGGTAGTCCTCGAGCACAACGCCGTTTTGTCCTACGATTATCTCATCATCGCCACCGGGACGAAAATCAGGCCGGAAGAAACCGAAGGCCTGACCGGCGACCTCTGGCAGATCAACATCTTCGATTTTTACACCATCGACGGAGCCTGCGCACTCAGGAAGTTCTTCAAACACTGGGAAGGCGGCAAGCTGGTGGTCAACATTGCCGAGATGCCGATCAAATGCCCGGTTGCACCCCTGGAGTTCGTTTTTCTCGCCGACTGGTACTTTACCGAGCGGAAAATGCGCGACAAGGTCGATATAAGTTTTGTCACCCCCCTCTCCGGCGCCTTTACCAAGCCCAAGGCCTCCGCGGCGCTCGGAAACATGCTCGAAAAGAAGAATATCAGGCTCATCACCGATTTCAACATCGAGCATGTCGATAATAAGAAGAAAAAAATCGTCTCGTACGACGAGAAGGATGTTGATTTCGACGTGCTCGTTACGGTTCCGACGAACATGGGCGACGACTATGTGGAGCGGAGCGGTATCGGTGACGAACTCAACTTTATCCCCACCGACAAGCATACCCTGCGGTCGAAGGATCACGAGAACATATTCGTAATCGGCGATGCCACCGACCTGCCCAGTTCAAAGGCCGGGTCGGTTGCCCACTTCGAAGCGGAAATCCTGACCGAAAACCTGCTCGATGCCATCGACGGTCATCCGATGAGGGCGAAGTTCGACGGGCATGCCAACTGTTTTATCGAGTCCGGTTTCGGCAAGGGAATCCTGATCGATTTCAATTATGATACCGAGCCGCTCCCGGGGAAATTTCCCCTGCCGGGAATAGGGCCGTTCTCGCTTCTGGAAGAGACGCAGATGAACCACTATGGCAAGGTGATGTTCCGCTGGGTGTACTGGAATCTCCTCCTGCGGGGGCTTGAAATGCCGATTGAATCCAACATGTCCATGGCGGGAAAGAGGGTGTAATATGACAAACGTTCCTCTCGAAGACCGGATTGACGATATCAACAGAAAGCTCGATATCGTCATCAGCGAGGTCGAAGCCCAGCGGCGGCTCCGCACCGAAATTGAGGACCTGCGGGATGATCTCACGCGTGTTGGCAACGATATGTTCCGCTCGGCCATCTACGAGCTTGAGGAGTTTAACGAAACCCTCGAGACGGGCGAGGTTGTTCACCTGGGCAAACAGCTCCTGAGAAACGTGGGCAATATCAGGTCCGCGTTCGAACAGCTCGAAAGCGCCCGTGATTTCATCGCCGATTTCACGGGGATTTCGGGCGATATGTTTAACACCGTCCTCCTCCGGATGGATGAGCTCGACCGCGAGGGCTACTTCGATCTCCTCAGGGAATCGCTCAACACCATCGACACGCTTGTCCAATCGTTCACCGCGGACGACCTGAGAAGGCTCAATGAAACGCTGCCGATCGTGGTCGGGATGCTGAAGCGCCTGACCAATCCCGAGATGATCGCCAGGGTCGATACGGCGCTGGCTGTGGTGGAGAACTACGATTTTGACAGCGGCAGGAAGGCCGGAGCGGTAAAAATTGTGAAACTCATGACCGATCCCCAGGTGAAAAAGGGTATGGTGTTTATGCTGGAAGTGTTCAAAAATATCATGCAGGAATATGAAAAACTCGAAGGAAAGGAGACACCACATGCCGGTTAAGGAATTTAACGGTATATCGATCGAGGTTGACGACGACGGTCATATGGTCGACTGGAAGGAATGGAACGAGGACATCGCGCGCGGACTCGCCCGTGATCTGGGCATCGACGAGCTGACCGATGATCACTGGAAGGTCATCAATTTTCTGCGCAGCGAGTACGAAAAGAACGGTGCGGCGTCAACGTTGAGAACAATCGGGAAACAGAGCGGTGTCGATATCAAGGGCCTCTATAAAATTTTCCCGGAGAAACCCCTGCGGAAATCAGCGGTTGTGGCAGGCTTGCCGAAACCGAAGAGCTGCGTGTAATAGAGGAGATGAATATGAGTGAAGAAAAGCAGTATGAACCGATAAAGAAAGTATCGATCATCATCTCGAAGGGTTCGCTCGAAGATATCTATCCGGGGCTGATCATGGCGAACGGCGCCCGGATGGAAGGCATCGAGGCGATGGTTTTCTTTACCTTCTTCGGCCTGGAGGCGATTATCAAGAAACGCATGAACAACATCAAGGTGGCGACCGTGGGCAATCCCGCGATGCATATGCCGACTGTCCTCGGCGCGATACCGGGGATGTCCGCCTTCGCGACTTCGATGATGAAGAAGGAAATGGAGAAGCTCGATATTCCGCCGATTGACGAGTTTTTAGAGATGATAGTCGCATCCGGAGGGAAACTCTACGCCTGCAAGGCGGCAATGGATATGTTCCATTACACCGAGAGCGATCTCTACGAGGATGTTGAAGATATTCTCACCGTCGGCGAATTTTATGAGAAATCGGCGGGCGCCCAGATTATCTTTACCTAAGAGCGGAAACCCAAGCGCCTTATGTGAGTCTGGCATGATGAGGTGACCGGAATATCCCCCTTTATTCTTGACTCATTTGAAGATTATTATTATCTTTGGTTGGAAAGTGACAGCGAAAAACTTTGTTTAAGGGGAGTATATGAAGACCAGAAGAAATTTTTTCAGGTATTGCATGCTGGGATTGTCGCTCTTTGTGACTGCGCTCATTTCGGCGGCGTGCGGGCAGAAACCCGATGCGGAAACTGAACCATCGCCGGAATGGCCCCCAAAGGAATAGTGCTCTCGCCATGGAAATGAAGAACGCCCGGTTTTCGGGCGTTCTTTTTGCAGTGAGACGGGGAATAGTACATGGAATCATCTCAGCGCGCCGGAGAGATAAGCATTTCGTACGAGCCGAAGTACCCCGGCCCGTATCGGCAGGAGCATCATACGTACCGAGAGAAACAGGCGGCACGTGTTTTTTTCACCTGAGTAAAAACTGTCAGGAAAAGCAGGTTAACCGTGTCAGTGTTTCAGTCCCCGCTCCTCAATCAGGTTTAAAGATGGAGTACATCGCCATCAAAAAAACAAGGATGCCGCCCCCGACATACACTAGAAAAGGTACACTTACCAGACTGTTGTCAGATTCCAGGTTGAGAATGATAAGGTCTTCTGCTCCCCAGCCGATCACGATGATCAGGATGATCATGAGAACGAGGCTGAACTTCCTGAAAAAGGCAAACAGTGCCATAAGCGCTACAATAAACGCCGCCGGACCTTCCCAGTTTACATTATTCAGGTTTTCAAAAACCATGTTGAAGAAGGATTCCATATCCTGAGGCCCTCACCGGTTGTATTTCGAGTATAACTCTCTTGGCGAAAATTACTGACTTTTGTGTATAAGTCAATAGTTTTTTTGTTTTTTTAGATGTGACATATGTCACACAAGAAAGATAATAATCGGGAATACCTGGCTGTGTTGAGCTTCGGGATCGTATATCGTGCCGGTATGGTTCTCTTTGCGTCTGTATTTAACGGATATCCCCCCTGTTAGGAGGGGCACGGCATAGCCGGGGAGTAAATTGGGGCTTCTTGCCCTTACGCCTTCCGTACTACTCTAAATCCGATATAATAGTTGCCGCCGCCGCCCCAGAAGCAGGCCCGAACCGTCGACCTGCAGTCGCAGGCTTCGCTGAACCATGAGCCGCCGCGCAGGATATTCATATTGAATCTGCCGGACATGCGTGGATTTTTAACCGGTTTGGCGGAATAATCAAGCATGCAGAACTCGCCTTGCCAGCCGTCCGAACAGAGTTCCCCGACATTGCCGTGCATGTCGAAAAGGCCATAGCTGTTGGGCTTTTTCTGCGCGACTTTCTGCGTCCTCTCGCCGCTGTTACCGAGGTGCCAGCCCGCGCTGTCGAGATCGGATTCACTGTTGCCGGTGTAGAATAACGTGTCAGTGCCCGCTTTACAGGCGTACTCCCATTCCGCTTCGGTGGGGAGACGGTAGCCGTTCAGGGAGTAATCGCATTTGAGGGTTTTGTCGTCATAACACGCCTTTAGTCCCTCGTCGACGCTCAGCTTGTTGCAGAACCGCATGGCTTCCGCGGCGCTGACATTTGTGACCGGCGCGTCGCTCTCATCTGAGAATGTCGAAGGATTTTCTCCGGTGACCGCTTTATACTGCGCCTGGGTAACAGGAGTTGTCCCGATCTGGAAACCGTCAAGGGTGACCTGATGAACCGGCTGCTCATTGTGATAGAAGACGTTGACCTTGTCTGAGAGCTTCGGGTCGTTCACATAACTGTTGCCCATCATGAAAGTGCCTGATGGTATCCGGGCCATGTTGATTTTTATGCTCATAGTATATAGTCCTTGTCTGTCGTTCGGTGGAAACCGCTTTCAGTACGTTTATTCAAAGGGAGGGATATCGCGTTTCATCGCCCAATGGGCGCCGCGCCAGTGCATCTGGCTGTACTGCGGGTGACGCCATGGGTCTGACGTATGACCGGCTCCAAGGCCGACTATCCGTCCTTTACCGTTCTCCAGGCACCAGCCCCCAATATCGTGACGATGGTCCTCGTAGCCGGTTGTTTCGTACAACCGGACAGCGTTTTTATTTATCAGTTCGACACCGAAGTTTTCATCAAGAGCGAGGTCGAATTCGGTTAAGCCCTTCGAAATCGGATGCGACTGGTTGAAATTGTGGAATGTCTGTCTCTGGATGGGGCCGTGCATATACGGCCTGATACCGAGCATATTGATGAATTTCTTTTTGTCGGGTGTCCAGATCGTACAGTGAAGGGCCATGAATCCCATGCCTCGATTGATAACATTGTCCACAATCGCATCTTCAAGTTCATCGGTCATGTAATTGTCGCTGGTGCGCTTTTCCTCGAACAGCGGGCCCTGAACCCACCCGGCAATGCCGCCGCCCCATCGGGTGATGATCAAAAGGTCGGCATCGCTGATAAGTTCGGGAGTAATATACCGTGCGTCACGGGAGAAAATGATTCGCCAGCCGGCACGGCCGGCCATATGCCGCATGGCGCCTTCCTGCTCAATGCCGTTATGGATCTGGTCTCCGCCGAGATAGACGACTTTCGTTTCACCGGCAGCCTTCGGTTTGACCTGATCCGGCATGTATGCATGGGCCGATGGCACGAAAGCAGTCCCGGCCGCAACAGACATCATTCCGGTTTTCAGAATGGTTCTTCGGGATATGTGATTGTTGTTGTGCACTATGACCTCCTGTTATTACTAGTAGGTATGTTACTTAAACGCATCTTTCACAGAAATATAGCAATAAATTTTAAAGTATTAAATTCAAAAACTTGAAACAAGTAATTTTCTTTTAAATGAGTCGAGTTATTACTGAATAATTACATTTTTCACCGTGCGAGATCGGGGAATACGAGAATACGGGAATAAGCTTGACGAGTGACTGGTCATCGACGGTTCAATAAAAGCATCCGCCGGTGATTATGCCACCGGGAAAAGCCCTGAAGGAATAAAATAGATCGATACTATAGTAGAGCATAGAATACGGTAGAATAGATGGTCGCGTGGTGCCGTTTCCCCGGTCGATAGATCACTCACGCAGACAGTTTCTCACTTCCGCGGCGCCGAAAAGATGACTTTCCCCTCCTCATCGTACAAGAGCAGTGAAGAAGGAGGCCGTGATTCCATCTCGCCGCTTTTTTCGTTCTGGATGTTGGTGCTGCCGAGCGTGGCCCGCGTCTTCCCTCCCTCGTCGAAGAGTTCGATACTGGGCGCATTCAACTGGTTCACCGAAACCTCGGTGCGAATCGTGCCGTTGACATCGAACAGGCGGAGGTTCGGATTGCCGTGGGAGAGAAATGACAGCGCGGCGCCGGCTTGTGTGTCACGGTCCTTGAGATCGAGATGCGGGTGACCGTCCTCATCGATGTAGAACCGGCACGTTTTCCCGTCGCTTCGATGGCGGAAGAGCAGCGAAGGTTCCTGCACCGTGTCCATGAAGAGACCGAGCCGGTTCTCACTGTTCTCGTCGAAGTAAAACATGCCGGACTGGCCCGCTGTGTCGAGTACGAGGCTGAGGAGAGGTCCGGCAGATCCTCCCCGGAGGCCGAGACGGGCGCCGCGGCCGGCTGTGAGAGAGAGTTCCGCGCCCGGGATCCCCTCGGCGTTGGCGAGGAAGAACAGGGGGGAACCATCCCCCTTAACGGACAATCCGGCCCGGGTAATCCCGCGTGTATCATTATAGAGCATCCCGGGATTCCCGCCCCCGTCCAGGTGCAGGGACGAGCGCAGGCGGTTTTCCTCATCGGAGAGCTGGAGCTGGGGCGTCCCCGTTTTGTCGAGACTCAGGGACGCGCGGGTTATCCCGTTACCGTCCAGCAGGCGGAGCGTGGGATTCCCGTCCGATCCGATCATAAAGAGGCCGCGGGTCGTGCCTGCCTTGTCCACAAGCTGAAATCCTTCCGCTGAGACAATATTGACCGACTGGGGTGCCTGGGCGGAGACAGTGTGCGCCGAAAAAAGACGGTCTGAGGCGATGCCACCGAGAAATCCGGCGGCAATCACCGCCGCCAGCATACCAACGAATTGTTTCCTGTCCATGATGACGTCCTCGCTTTCTTCTTTCCTGTTTTCCTGAACTCACGAAACTTTAACATATACGGTCATTGGCTACACCAGGTAACGAAACGGTTAATCGGGTGATGTATGGTGAATGATAGCAGGTATGAGGTAATGAAACAAGAAGTTCCTGTGAGGATTTGCCGTTGTCAGACCAGCCTGTTGTACTCTGACCGCTACATGGTTTACTGTTCTGCGAAGGGAGGCGTGACATGGCATTTTCACGGCCAATGGGAATGAAAACGTGAACCTCGTTACCGGTCCTGAGCGAGCTGGATCTTCTTGCGAATCGCGGAGATATTGTTATGGGAGAAGCGTGGCTCCCCAAGTCGTGCCCTGCCGGCATAAGGGGTGATGATCTGTTTGTCGATGAGGTCCTGGATGAGTTCAATTGAAACAGACAGTTCGTTCGACAATTCAACCAAAGAAAGAAGAGGCATTTACGTATGTTCCACAATAATAATATGTTGACAGGGGAGCACAAAGCATTGGTGTAGCGTATACACAATATGTACACGCGCAAGTTTTCTGTCAATATGAAATAATATTTTGTGTAAAATCGCTAAGGTGTTCGGCATCATAACGTTCACGTCGCAGGGGATATTTTGAGAGCAGGGCAAAAAAAATGATGTTGCAAAAAACAACACTTTTTTCGGCGGTACAGTTTTCCCGGAAACGGAAATCAGAAGGTAAACTGGTAGGCAATCTTTGCGATCGCAGCGTTGTATAGGGTATCGTAATCACGGTAGCCGTCCCAGAGGTGGTTGTACACGAAATACACGTCGCTGCCGATCCGGGGGATATAGTGGATACGGAAATTGACATTCGCCACCCTGTTGTCGTTATTCCACTGGACATAGGTCCTGGCGGTCAGCCGTGTCGACACATTGGTATTGAAGCGGAGGCTGTAATCCCGCGTCTCGAAGGAACGGTCGCCGATGGAGATGATATTGTGTTCGATATCGTTGGAGATGGTCAGGTACCGGTTGATTTTCACATTCAGCGAGGTATTGTAGAGCGTCCGGTCGCCGCTATAGAACTCTCCCCAGTGTGAATGCAGGCGGAGGGAGAGGCGCCGTGATTCGTTCGTATCGATGGTGCCTTCCCAGTACCAGGCGTCATGGGCACCCGGTTTGATGTTCACATCGTCGAAGATGTTAAAATCTTCCGTGAGATATTCATACGAGTTCGTGTAGTACAGTTCGAACTCGTCTCCCGCCGAAGTCTCTAAACCAAAGGGCATGAGCCGCATGCTCCGGGAAATCAGCCTCCCGCTCATATCCGTATAGTAGTTGAGATCCACCGGTTGGAACGTGAGTTTTCGGACATATGGTATATCCGGTCGGGGCATGTATTGTATATTTGCCATGTATTGCCGAACACCCGGCCTGTCGACAAATCCGATTTCCGGATCGTAGTCGTTGCCCCGGGCATGAAACAGGAAGAACATCTCGACCGTATCGTTCGGGAAATCCATATACACCCTGCCGGCAGTGCCGTTCTTTCCGCCGGGTGTCCTGCTCATTGCCATATAGCCGCCGACCGCGAGATTCTTGTCGCCCATGAAGGTATCCGTCTTATAGGAGAAATCCGTTCCCAGGGCGCTGTTCCGGTGATTGTCGGTATTCACCAGGTTCGTGGCGATCACCCCGATATAGGACTTTTCGAACAGGTCGCGCTTCATCCTGACAACCGAATAATTTGTCGAAAAATTACTGTCTGCCTTGTCGGACTGCATAGACAGGACACCGATATTGTACTTCCCGGCTTTCCCGGTGACTTTCGCGCCCCCGAGAATGGGAATCTGCTCACGGTCGGGGGAGATGCCGATCCGCCTGCTGTAAAAGGGTGCGGTTGTCGTGGAAGCGAACGCGAAAATATCCGCTCCTTCGAGGAAGAAATCCCGTTTCTCCTCGTAGCGGAGGTCGAACCGGGTCAGGTTGATCTTCTCGTCGTCCACTTCGACCTGGGCAAAATCCGTGTTAGTAGTAAGATCGAGCGTCAGATGGGATGAGAGCGGATATTTTACATCGAGCCCGTATTTGAGCTGATCGTCGCGGGTGCCGTCATTGTTCTCCATCCCGCCGAGAACATAGGGCTTTGCCTCGATCAGTTTGCCACGGCTGATTGTGCTCAGGCCGGTGAGGGCGCCTGTCTTGGTGAGCTGCATGATACCGTCGTTCCGCCGCCACCCCGACCAGAGAACCTCTTCGTTTTTCCCGGCAATAATCCGCCTGAAGTTGATTCCCCATGCCTGGGTATCCCCCGCAGGGAACCGGAGCGTCCTGAAGGGGATGATAACCTCGGCGGTCCAGCCCGCATCCGTTACCCGGGCGCTCACATCCCAGATGCCGTTCCAGTCCTCATTTGAATCAATCCCGAAACCGCTGTCCCCGATCGTGGCATCCCAGCGGGCGCCGTTCGGGTTAATCATAAACATGAAGCCGTTTCGCTTGTCGTTAAACGTGTCGAGTACGATCGAGAAGTTATCGTCATCACGCAGCTCGCCATCGACCGACATCTCGGTTCGGACGATCCTTTCCGGTGCGCTGTCGTAGCAGGTGACGCCTATATAGAGGTTGTCGTTATCGTACAGAATTCTGACGTCGGTCCGTTCGGACGCCGGATCGCCCACGGAGGGCTCGCGTTGGAGGAATCCGGTCGCCGGTTCGGCGGTGGACCAGTCGGGTTCCGAGAGAACACCGTCGATCCTGACCGGCGATGAGGTCCGTACCGCTGTGACCGACCGGCCGTTCTGCCCGTTGGCCGATTGCGCCGGGCTCGGCGTTTCTGCCCCGTAAGCAGCCGTGGACAGGACAACAGACAATAGTAATCCCATGAGATGCGACAGAAGGATGCGGATGTGTTTTTTCATAGGGTACTGTGATGTTTTTATGATGATGAGCATTATTAGCTTATGTATTAACGGCCAAATATACAAAAAGTTTCACCAATTACAAAATATTAATGGATGCAGGGGGGGAATAGTACTGGAATTGAACGGAGGATCGGAGGAGGAAGGAAAAGATTTGGGTAACACCAGAGAAGTACTTTAAAGGAATTAAAAGAGATTGAAAGAGGTATAAGTAATTAAAGATATTGTGTATACTAATTCCATTTAGGAGGTTTGTATAATGTTGTTTTAGGTATAGGGTCTGGTAATTGTGATAATCTTAAAATTCTTTTTGATAATACTCCATGAAAGGAAGCGTATTTATTCAAAGGGGCAGCACACTTTGTTTTTCCACTAGGATTAACCAATCCGATTGTTTTACCATATTCTTTTACTAACTTAAGAGCCTCAGTTAAATCTGTATCATTTGAAATAACTATTGCTTTTTTGAATAAATTATTAAACGCATCATTCAAAAGATGAACAGCAAGATTTACATCTGATCCTTTCTCTTCATGTTTTATTACACATATTGATTGATTAGAGGCATCTTTTTCTGGTCTTTCTTCTTGTTTTTTTGCAACCCTAAAGGTTTTCCAATGAGTAGAGAAATGCCCATAATAAATTTCAATTTTATCACCAAGAAATTTTTCTAATGCCTTCAAATAAATTTTTTGTCTAAATAATTTTTGGGGATCATCAATTGATTTAACATATGCAGTAAAATATTTTACCTTAATTATTTTATTTTTTGGAAATAAGTTTTCTGATAAGTTATATAAATCCAGCCATTTATAACAAGGGTATTTTTTAACAGAGTTATAATACAGATTAAAACCATCAATGTAAACATATGATTCCATAGTTAAAACTCAAGCATATGTATAAAAGGAAGAAGCCGTCTTACGACGGCTTCAACATCCCTGCCCTCAAAGTAACAGGGAAAAATGTTCTTT
>CAYWBT010000051.1:0-16059 GCA_964456585.1 uncultured bacterium | reverse complement strand
GGTGGTAATGGTAAAGCCCGCGGGTACAGGAATGCCGAGTCCTGCCATCTCGGCCAGATTTGCGCCCTTGCCGCCAAGCAGATTTTTCATACCAGCTGAGCCCTCAGCTGAACCGCCACCAAATGAATACACATATTTTTTCGACATACCGCCTCCTCGGAGATTTTGATATGAATCAACAAATTTCTAAGTTAAATAATATATTGAAATAATCTGTAGATGTAAAGAGAAAGACACGATACTAACCATTCCGTACGATGGATTTTTCATGAAAACAGCACGTAGGGTTATTACTCGGTGAATAAAAAAAGCCGGAGATAACTCCCCGGCTTTTTAAATCGTTATGATACCAATCAAGCAACTGTCTTTTTCAGGAGCAGCGCGAGCGCCGCACCGGCAAGACAGGCGATACCAGCGGGAATGAACGCCATGATAAACGAACCGGTGGCATCACGAACGAATCCACCGAGCATGGGACCGGCGATACCGGCGATACCATAGGCGGTAAACACAAACGGATAGTTGGATCCCACATTCTTCGTTCCGAAGAAGTTCGCGGTTGCAACCGGGAACAGTGCAAAATTACCGCCGAAATTAAACCCGATCGCCGAAGCATACACCGTCAGCAGAATCGCGGTGGTACCCACCTTGAAAAACGTGAGCATGAGTATACCCTGAATGAGACACATGAGAAAGATGGCAATCTTCGGACCGATGTTATCGGACACCTTTCCCCAAACGATTCGTCCCAGACCGTTAAAAATCGCATACCATGCCATGGCGGTACCTGCGGCGGCGCCAGCCTTCGCTACATCCATGCCGGAAGCCTGAAGCGTATCGATGCCGAATATCCTGATGGTACCGATGACCATCAGTCCCGCCATCCCACTGAAAACGAAGATGATCCAGATCGTCCAGAAACCGGCTTTCTTCAGCATACCCTGCCAGGTATAATCGATCATTGATGGTTTGGCAGTGTCGGTGCTTTTCTTCTCCGGCGGTGTGTAGCCTGCGGGCACATAGTTTTCGGGGGGATTAACCATCCAGATGGATCCGATGAGAACCATGATAATATAGGCAATACCATAGTACAGGAACACCGACTGAACACCGTGATTCTCGACAAGCCCGAACCACGATCCGCCGACTTTCACCCAGATGGTGGCACCGAAACCGAATCCGGCGACTGCAAGTCCCGAAATGAGTCCTTTTTTATCGGGAAACCACTTCATTCCAACGGCAATCGGCACCACGTAGGCAAGGCCGATCCCGGCGCCGCCTATTATTCCAATACAAATAAATTGCATGATAAAGGTTGAGCCGAACAGTGAACCGAGTATGTACCCGGCACCGAGGACCAGACCACCGGCAATAGCGAGCGGACGTGGTCCAATCGTCTTCATCTTGATACCGGCGAATATCATGACCAGTGCGAAGGTGAAGAGACCGGCGGTAAAGATTGCCTGGGTTTGGGAATTCGAAAAGTTATACGGTGCTTCTTGCAGGGCTTTGGTAAATACCGACCATGCATAAATGGCTCCAAGTGCGAGCTGAATGAGGATTGCTCCGAATACAACTAACCAACGGTTAGTTACCGTACCTCCCTGATCGACTGCCATAGCTTCTCCAACTCTACAAGTGATGAGAAGAAAAATATGCGGCCACATTTCTGCAACCGCATATTTAGAATGAGTCAATGTGGCTTAAATTCCATGTTGTTTGATCGCCAGACTATTCGATTCGTTCATCTATGAGCATTTCGACAACATGCGGGTCAAGGAGCGTCGACGTATCTCCCATGTCGTCCGTTTTCCCGGCGGCAATCTTCTTGAGAATGCGGCGCATGATCTTGCCGGAACGGGTTTTCGGAAGCGAATCGGCAAACTGAATCTTGTCCGGCGTCGCGATGGGCCCGATTTCCTTACGGATATGCGCGATGAATTCTTTCTTCAGTTCTTCTGACTTTTCAACGCCCTGGTTCACCGTGACAAAGACATAGAGGGCCTGCCCCTTTATCTCATGCGGATAACCGACCACTGCAGCTTCCGCGACCGCCGGGTGGCTGACGAGAGCGCTCTCAACCTCGGCGGTACCAATCCGGTGACCAGAAATATTGATGACGTCATCTATACGGCCAAGCAGCCAGTAATCACCGGCATCGTCGAGACGAGCACCATCACCGGCAAAGTAAGAGCCCTTGTGCTGTGACCAGTAGGTATCGATGAAACGCTGGTGATCACCGTACATGGTCCGCATGATGCCGGGCCAGGGGCGCTTCATAACAATGTGACCGCCTTCGTTGACACCGCACTCGGTACCGTCCTCACGGAGAATTGCGGGTTCAACACCAAAAAACGGGCGTGAGGCCGAAGCGGGCTTGGTCGGCATACAACCGGGAAGGGGCGTGATGAGGATTCCACCGGTCTCTGTCTGCCAGTACGTATCAACAATCGGGCACTTGCCGCCGCCAACCGTCATGTAATACCACATCCATGCTTCCGGATTGATCGGCTCCCCGACAGTACCGAGCAACCTGAGCTTGGAGAGATCGCACTTCTTGACCCACTCATCGCCCTTGCTCGCGATTGCACGAATGGCGGTCGGAGCGGTATAAAAGATTGAGACGCCGTATTTTTCACAGATCTGCCAGAAACGACTGGGATCGGGATAGGTCGGCACCCCTTCGAACATGATAGAAGTGGCATGATTCGCGAGAGGTCCATACACGATATAAGAGTGACCGGTCACCCAGCCAATGTCAGCAGTACACCAGTAAATGTCATCCTCATGGTAGTCGAAGATGTACTTGTGGGAAATGCTGACATACAGGAGATACCCGCCGGTCGTATGGAGCACACCCTTGGGTTTTCCCGTTGAGCCGGACGTGTAGAGAATAAAGAGCGGGTCTTCGGCATCCATCTCTTCCGGGGGACACTCATCGGAAGCATCAGCCATCACTTCATGCCACCACAGGTCGCGGCCTTCTTCCATGTGGGTTTTCACATCTTTCCGCATGAGTGTGATAACCTTCTCGATTGAAGGGCAGGCGTTATCCTTGAGCGCGTTGTCGGCATTAACCTTGAGGGGAATAATCTTGGAACCGCGGAGCGACACGTTCGAGGTGATCAGAAGCTTGCAGTTCGAATCATTGATCCTATCGCGAAGTGCTTCGGCGGAGAAACCACCGAAAACGATCGAATGAATGGCGCCGATCCTGGTACAGGCAAGCATGGCAATGGAAAGCTCGGGGATCATGGGCATGTAAATGCAGACACGGTCGCCCTTTTCGACACCGAGAGACTTGAGCACATTGGCAAATTTTGAAACCTCGGTTAACATCTCTTTGTAGGTTATATGTTTGTCCTCTTCGGGATCATCACCAACCCACAGGATCGCTGTCTTATCACCTTTTCCGGCTTGTACGTGACGGTCGAGACAGTTGTAGGAAACATTGATCTTGCCGCCCTCAAACCACTTGATATCAACTTTTTCAACATCAAAAGAGTAGACATTGTCCCACTTCTTGGACCAGTCGAGTGTCTCGGCCTGCTCACCCCAGAAACCTTCAGGATCATTGAGCGAACGATCATACATCTCCTGGTACTGTTCCATGGAATTGATATAAGCCTTTTCGCGAAAAGAATCTGGCACGGGGAACTGGCGTTCCTCAATCATGAGATTGCTGATATTCTGTTTTTTTTGTTCAGCCATGTGCAACTCCTCAAAGTTGAAGGATTGGGATAATATGTAGGTTCTTATATATACTTGATAATTATCGTGGTTAGAGTGCTCGGGATACTGAATTGGGAGATGCTTTTTGTTAAGGCAAAAAAAATTTCATGCTCTTGTCACGTATATTCAATTTTAACAAGATTTAACCAATATAATACTTGCTACATACTCAATTTGGTGCCCGAGGCCGGATTTGAACCGGCACAGCTGTTGGCCACTACCCCCTCAAGATAGCGTGTCTACCAATTCCACCACTCGGGCTCATAATTGACGATTGCTCGATATTTAAATTGGTTAGGGGCGTTCGGTATCGCTCTCTGCTTCACCTTCCGCAGAAGCACCGGCTTCTTCAGTCTGATCACCAAGGGCATCATCGCTAACACTCACCTCGGGCGTCTCGCCAGATATGGGCATCTGGTCTGTGACCGCAGGAGTGGAATTTACATTTCTCTCCATGATCGCACGCTCGAGAACACTGTCACGTTCCGATGTAGGTTTCACATAGTTTAATGAAAGTGAGGTCAGCATAAATAATACCGCACAAACGGTCGTGGCTTTCGCAAGGAATGGTGCTGCCCCACGGCCACCGAAAACGCCTCCGGTGATGCCGGATCCGCCGAATGTTCCGGCAAGACCGCCGCCCCTGCTTGACTGCAGGAGTACTGCCACAATCAACGCCACACTCACGATAACATGAAGGAAAATCAACATACCATACAGCATAATCAACCTTTAAATTTAAAAGTATTGTCCCGTTTCTATTCCATCGCCATTAAAAAAGTCTTTTCAATCCGTCGGTTTTACAGCACCGACAATCGAAAAACCTCCCGACTACAACACCTCAGGCCTTAATGATAGCTTCGAACGATTCCGCATTCAGCGCAGCACCGCCGATCAAGCCGCCATCGATGTCAGGCCGACTTAACAGTTCATCCGCGTTTTCCGGCTTCATACTTCCGCCGTACTGAATTCGCGTTCCCTCGGCAGTTTCGCGTCCCACCAATTCCACAAGGAGCTTACGAATGAACGCGTGAACATCCTGCGCCTGATCTGCTGTCGCGGTCAAGCCAGTTCCGATCGCCCAGACCGGCTCATAGGCAACAACCGTACCCGAGAACTCTTCTGGAGACAACCCGGTAAATGCTCCCCGCACCTGCGTCTCGATCACCGTTTCAGTGATCCCAGCTTCCCGTTCTTCCCTTGTTTCCCCGACACAGACGATCGGTGTCATACCGGAGTTGAAGGCCGCTCTGAACTTGCGCGCCACGAGTTCGTCGGTCTCATGAAAATAAGACCTTCTTTCAGAATGACCCAATATAACGAAATCACATCCGATAGTCAAGAGCATATTAGCCGATATTTCACCGGTGTATGCGCCCTCTTTTTCCCAGTGCATATTTTGCGCACCGAGCCCGATTACCGAGTCACCGATTACATTCTGTACCGCACCGAGAGACGTAAAAGGAGGACACAGAACGATGTCAACATCGGTCACCATGCCCACCCGTTCGAGTATACTCTTTGCGAGCGCAGCCGCTTCAGCGTTATTTTTGTTCATCTTCCAGTTACCGGCAATAATTCTCTTTCTCATGCGTACAATCCTTTCTTAACGGTCAAGCGCTTTAACACCAGGTAAAATCTTGCCTTCAAGTAGTTCGAGGGAAGCGCCGCCGCCGGTGGAAATGTGACTGATGCTGTCTTCCAGACCGAATTTGGCGATGGCCGCCGCAGAGTCGCCTCCACCGATCACGGTGATCGTTCCCTCCCGCGTCGCTCCTGCCATCGCCTCTGCGATGGCCCTGGTACCGCCGGCAAACTGATCGATTTCAAACGCGCCCATCGGCCCGTTCCACACCACTGTCCCGGCACCCCTAATTTTCGAAGCAAACAGAGCGCTGGTTTCTGGACCGATATCGGGACTGAGCCAGTCGGCCGGAATGGCATCACGCTTAACAAAACCGCTCTTGGCAGTGCTGTCGAAGGAATCGGACACCATGCAGTCGATCGGAAGCAGTAACTCGCAGCGGGAATTCTCACCTTTTCGGAGTATCTCGCCCGCGAGTTCGATCTTGTCCTCTTCGAGAATTGATTTCCCGATTTCAAGCCCCATCGCCTTAAAGAAGGTATAGGTCATGGCTCCGCCGATGAGCAGGACATCAGCCTTGTCGAGAAGGGCGGTTATCACCTCGATTTTACCCGATATCTTTGCTCCGCCGATAATGGCAATCAACGGGCGTTTGGGATTTTCAACCGCATCGTGTAAAAAATCGATCTCCTTCTTGAGCAGATAACCGCAGCCGACTTCTTTCATGTACGCGGTGATACCCTCGGTCGAAGCGTGGGCACGGTGTGCGGTTCCGAATGCATCATTGATATACACATCGGCAAGGGAAGCGAGCTTCCGGGAAAAGTCCGGGTCGTTTTCGGTTTCCGCCGCATGATAGCGCAGGTTTTCGAGAAGAACAACCGCTCCGTCCTTCATGGAACGTACTATCTCCTCGACTTCTGGACCGACACAATCGGGAGCAAGCCTGACCTCACGCCCGAGATGTATGGAAAGACTCTTCGCCACCGCTGCCAGGCTCATCTCGGGAACCACTTTGCCCTTGGGTCGCCCGAGGTGGCTCATGAGGATGAGTTTCGCACCCTGGTCGAGTATATACCTGATGGTGGGGAGAGAAGATACGATCCGCTTCTCGTCGGTTATCTCGCCGTTATTGTCGAGCGGCACATTAAAATCGCACCTGACAATAACCCGTTTCCCCTTAAGGTCAATATCTGCTACACTTTTTATCGCCATAGTTACATTCCTCCACCGCAATGAAAACCCGCGAATCTCGTGAGAAATCCGCGGGATGTTTACCTGTACCTCCAGTCAATCAACTTATTCGGCCATCAGTTTGAACAGATCGATGCACCTGCACGAGTAACCCCATTCGTTATCGTACCAGGAAAGCATCTTGACCATGTTGCCTTCCATAACCGATGTCATGAGACCGTCAACAACAGAGGATGCAGGATTTCCAATGACATCGCTCGAAACGATCGGGTCGTCCGTATACTCGAGAATCCCCTTGAGGCTGCCATCTGCCGCCTCCTTCATCGCGGCATTCACTGCCTCGGCGGTCGTATCGGTTTTCAGTTCGGCGACAAAATCAACGAGCGAGGCATCCGGTGTGGGAACACGCACGCTTATACCATCGAGCTTACCGTTGAGTTCCGGCATGACCTTACCGACTGCGATTGCGGCGCCGGTGGTGGTCGGAATCATGTTGATGGCGCCGGCGCGTGCCCGGCGAAGATCGCTGTGTACCTGGTCGAGAATACGCTGATCGTTGGTGTAGGAATGAATGGTGGTCATGACACCCTTGACAATACCGAACTTTTCGTGGAGTACCTTCACGAGAGGAGCGAGGCAGTTGGTGGTGCAGGACGCATTGGAAACCATCGTGTCTTTCGCGGTCAGGGTATTATCATTGACTCCCATGACAACAATCCTGATCTTTTCGGATGCCTTCGGGGGAACCGAGAGGAGAACCTTCTTTGCTCCCGCCTTGATATGCTTCTCGACACCTTCGTCAGTCCTGAAAATACCGGTCGATTCCAAAACTATCTCTGCCCCGACTTTTGACCAGGGAATGTTTACCGGGTCTTTCTCTGCAAAGACCGGAATTTTTGTGCCGTTGACAATGATCCCGTCCTGGGCTGCTTCCACGGTTCCTTTAAACTTCCCTTGGGTGGAATCGTACTTGAGAAGGTGGGCTATCGCCTCAGTCTTCATCAGGTCGTTGATACCCACAACTTCGAAACCACCATCAGCAATGGCGGCGCGAAACACGAGTTTGCCGATACGGCCGAATCCGTTAATACCAATTTTAATCGTCATGGTGCAGTATCCTTTCGTTCGAAAACGTGATATGGTTGAGATTGTATCAATGCTCATGTACTATTCAAAAGGGCAAACGTTGTCTGCAGGCTTGTAAAAGATAAGCCCGTGTTGATTGC
Source organism: uncultured bacterium (assembly GCA_964456585.1). Lineage (GTDB taxonomy): Bacteria > Latescibacterota > Latescibacteria > Latescibacterales > Latescibacteraceae > Latescibacter. Next base: position 8,322 of record CAYWBT010000051.1, on the reverse strand, counting down.
ACTGCCCAGTGACCTGGGACCATTTAATGTCATGGGCGGTCATGATGCTTCGTGATGCTTTTAAAGCTGATTCTGAGCCCGGTAATACGCTATCATGTCATCAAGGGTTTTCTGCTCGTAATCGGTGGCATGGCCAGCTGTCCCGAGGTCGCGCATTTTCTCCGCCACAAGTTCGGTGAGCGCTGAGCGTGCCGGTCCCAGATAATCACGCGGGTCGAATTTCTCGGGTTGTTCGATAAACACCTTTCGAATCGACGCGGTTATTGCAAGACGGCCATCCGTATCAATGTTGACCTTCCTGACGCCGTAGGGTATCACCGACTGAATCGCGCTCATCGGAACACCTTTTGCATTGGGCATCTTGCCGCCGTACTGATTCACCATGTCGACAAGCTTCTGGGGAACGCTGGACGAGCCGTGCATCACCAGGGCGGTATCGGGTATTCTTTCGTGAATCTGCTTGACAAGATCGAGCGCCAGTGCGGGTTCTTCCTTGAATTTATACGCGCCATGGGAGGTGCCGATGGCAACCGCAAGTGCATCGACCTTTGTCCGCTCAACGAATTCTACCGCCTGATCAGGATCGGTGAGATGCACCTGTCCGGAACCGACACCGTCCTCGATACCTCCGAGGGTACCGAGCTCGGCTTCAACTGATACACCGAGCGGACGTGCATATTCGATAACGCTTAAGGTGACTTCGAGATTTTCGTCAAACGTGGTGGGCGTTTTGCTGTCTTCCTTCAGGGAACCATCGATCATAACCGATGTGAAACCGAGCGAAATCGCCTTTTTACACGTTTCAAGACTGTTGCCGTGATCGAGATGCATGGCGATCGGTATCGTCGGGTTCTCTTCGACTGCGGCCAGCATGAGGTGGCGCAGATAGTTGAAGTTCGAGTACTTCAGCGCTCCTCGTGAAGCCTGGATGATAACCGGAGACTGGGTTTCCTGAGCGGCTGCCATGATCGCCTGGATCTGCTCCATGTTATTGACATTGTAGGCGCCGACTGCATACGTAACCTTGGAAGCTTCATCGAGAAGTTGTCTCATGGGGACTAAAGCCATAATGAGTACTCCTTTACAATAAGATTTTCACAATTATTTTTCAGGCAAACGATGTAAAAATATATAAGTATGTCGTCAAACACGATGGATGGGAGTTGTTACGTGACAATCGAGCGGCTGTGACTTTGCCCCCCATTCCCTCATCCGAAAAAGAGCTTGGCAACTTCATACCGCTCCAGATCGACTGTCTTGAGCGTCCCGACCGCGTCTTCGAGGGAAACCGAAGCCATCTCTCCCCCCCTGATAGCTGCCATCATGCCGAATTTGCCCTCTTCGATCATCCGAACGACGTGGACGCCGAGACGTGTACCGAGCACCCGGTCAAAGGCGGTCGGGCTTCCACCGCGCTGAAGGTGTCCGAGTACTAACGACCGTGTCTCAAATCCTGTTTCGTACTCGATCGCGGTGGCAATCGCTTCGCCGACACCCTTGCCCGTACCGAGCTGAACATGTCCGAAATCATCGAGCTGGGACGAGTGTGCGACATCTTTCATCAGGTCGGGGATAATTGCCCCTTCAGCAACCGCAATGATGGACCACGTTTTACCGGATTTGTAACGCCGATTTACCAGTTTGCAGATATCCTCCATCGTCACCTCGACTTCGGGAATAATGATCATGTGGGCGCCGCCGGCAATACCGCCGTGAAGAGTTATCCAGCCTGCATGACGCCCCATGACTTCCACGACCATGATGCGGTGATGGCTTTCCGTCGTCGTGCGCAGCATTTCGAGAAAAGTACACACCCTGTTGATAGCCGTATCGAATCCGAAGGTATAGTCGGTTGCACTGACATCGTTGTCGATGGTTTTGGGAACACCGACCACGTTTGCCCCGGCCTTAAAGAGATGAAGGGCTACCCCGAGGGTGTCCTCCCCACCGGAAGCGACGAGGGCATCTATGTGTGTCTCACTGAGATTCTTTTTCGCAATCTCGAAGCCATTTTCAATCTTGGCCACGTTTGTCCGGGACGAACCGAGAATGGTCCCGCCTGTCATATGTATATCTTCAACATCGGCGTACGTCAGTTTCCGAAACTTTTTATCTAAAAGACCACGCCATCCCCGCTCAAAGCCAATCACCTCGTAACCGGAGTCGAGAGCCTTGACCGTTACCGCCCTGATAACCGCATTGAGTCCGGGAGCATCTCCGCCGCCGGTGAGAATACCGATTCTTTTCAAATTCATACACCTTTCCATGTTTTACCATACTATAGCACTATAATCGAGAAAAAATTTTGTATACAGAGATGATAAATATAAAAAACTTCTCACTTGATGTCAAGAAAACGTATGGACTTTCGTCACTGCGCCCTGTCAATTTTTCCTCTCGTTTCGGGAGCTTTTTAGGAAATCCGCACACCGGTTAGATGGCGTTATCGGTACCACTCACCATTCGATATCCATCGAATACTCTATCATTTCTGAACGCGCTCTGAGAAATGGGAACAATAGCCGTTGATCGAAAACAGATGATTATAGTAATCCTTAACTCTCTATACGCTTTTATTCATTGGGAAAATCGACGGTACAGTGTATATTTATATTGAATTACGAGAGGTGTAACATGTTGCCAACTTTTCACTCAAAACGAACGACACCATGAAGGATGCTCAGAACATAAAGGTTATCGCGCGAAACAAGAAGGCGCATCATAACTATTTCATCCAGTCAACCTACGAAGCTGGTATTGTCCTCAAAGGTACCGAGGTTAAATCGATTCGGAACAATCGCCTGAACTTCAATGACAGCTATGCGCAGGTACAGGATGGTGAACTCTGGATTGTCGGCATGCACATCAGTCCGTACGAACAGGGAAACATTAACAACCACGACCCTACGCGAAAACGAAAGCTGCTCTTGCACAACCGCGAGATTGAGCGACTCAGAAAAAATATCGAGGAGAAGGGCCTCACCATCGTGCCGTTGTCGCTCTATCTCAAGAAAGGGCTGGTCAAAGTCGAACTCGGCGTGGCAAAGGGTAAACACCTCTTTGACAAGCGGGAGGACAGCGCGCAACGCGACGCGAAGCGTGAAATCGAACGCGCCATGAAAAGAGGCTATGTCACATGAAGCAAGCAAAGGCTTTTCGTCACATACCTGTCATGGTTGCCCTGATACTGGCGTGGCTTGTTCTCGTTCCGGGACAGGCTGAGAGCGCCGAGAGTGCCCGATTTAACCTGCTCTCGTTGCCGGACATGAACACCCCGTACATTTCCCTCGTGGAAATCGCGGAAAAATGTAACGTCCGGCTTTCCTACGATCCTGTCAGCCTGAGCATGTCCGCCGTGCGGGGCGATTCAAGCATCACCCTGGTCAACCGTTCGAGGTTCGCCCTGTTCAACAACAGGAGCGTGAACCTCACATATCCTGCCCGGTTGATTCAGGGAGCGATGTTCGCACCGGTCGAGAGTTTCCTTCCGCTGTTTTCCACCCTCATCCCCGGTGACTTGATCTGGAACGAGCAGAACAAGGAGATCGAGGTTTCGGGAACGCTCTATACCATCAACGCAATCACCTTCGAAAGCCGTGCCGGTGGAACGCTCATCAAGTTTGCGCTCGCCGAACCGATCGAATGTTCCGACGAATTCGATGGAAACTGGCTCCATCTCGGCTTCTCGGCAGGCTCCTACGATCCTGAGCATATCTTTACCAATATGCCTCCCAGCCTGCTCATCGAGGAAACACGCCACTCTCAGTTTAACGGCGAGGCGCTGTTTTCCTTCCAGGTCTCGGATGCGGTGGAAAGCTACAGCATAAATCGTACGACCGATTCGGGAGAAATCCTCGTCTCGCTCCGTCACAAACGGATACATCCCCTCTCACTACCGTCGACCGCATCGGGTGATTCGTCCCTGGATACGCTGGACAGCACCCAGTTCTGGACAATCGATACCGTGGTCATAGATCCCGGCCACGGCGGCAAGGATCCCGGGGCGATCGGACCCGGGAAGCTCAAAGAAAAGGATGTGGTGCTCTCGGTGGCAAAGCAACTGAAAGAAATTATTGACAAAGATCCCGATATCAAAGCCGTTCTGACCCGTGAGAGCGATGTTTTCGTCCCCCTGAAGCAACGCGCAAAGATCGCCAATGACGCCAACGGCAAGCTCTTTGTCAGCATCCACGCCAATTCAAGCCCCGACAACAGAGTTCGCGGCATAGAGATATTCTTTCTGTCGGATGCAAAAACGGAAGGCGCTCGACTGGTCGCGGAGCGTGAGAACGCATCTATCTGGTTCGAGGACAACCCAGAGTATTACTCGCAGAACGGCGATATCCTCTCAAAGATCCAGCTCGGCATAGCTTCGAACGTCTTTCTCAAGGAAAGCCAGAACATGTGCAAGCTGATGCTGGACAGTTCCCAGGGGGTAATGAAACAGAGAAACCGTGGAGTGAAACAAGCGGGCTTCTATGTGATGCTCGGTACCCAGGGAAGTATGCCGAGCGTCCTCTTCGAGATCGGATTTATCTCAAATTCCCAGGAGGAAAAATTAATGAAGCGGGTGAGCTACCAGAAACGTATCGCCCAAGCCATGTACGACTCCATCATCGAATTTAAAAAACTGGCCGAGCGCGATCTTATCTCACGAGGGAATTAGGGCATGAAAAAATGCAGGTTGTGTGAAGGCACCGGACTTATATTCGACAGGAACATTGAGGCCGGCTCAGTCGGTGAACTGCGCGTCTGCGACTGTGTTGAGAATCAGTGTGCATGCGAAGGAATACCCCCCTATCAGGTTTTCGGCAAGAAGAGCGTCCATTCCTGGTGCACATGCCGTGACACGCGGTTCAAGCTGGCGGCGACGAAGAAGGCGTTCCGTGAAGCACAGATTCCGCGGAAATACCTCTGGAAATTCAGGGAAGATTTCAAAAAGGTATCGAACAAGGCTAACCAGCTCCTCGGCATTGTCGGCACCATTCGCGGGAAATCTCCCGATCAGAAATGGAAAGACGGATTTTATTTCTGGGGAAAATCCGGAACCGGCAAAACGCTCCTGGCATGTATCATACTTCAGGAACTCATGTTGAAGTACGGCACCGGCGGGCGGTTTGTCGATCTTTCACGCCAGTTCTTTCAACGCCTGCGGAACTCGTACGATGTTTCAAACGAAAACTATGGACAATCAGGCCGGATTCTCGATGAACTGATCCTTGCCCCGTTCATCGTCATCGATGATTTCGGTATCCAGCGTAATTCGGAATGGGAATCGGAAATGCTCTACAACCTCGTCGATTCACGCTACTCCGAAGAGCGACCGACCATTATCACCTCGAATTTACCGCTCGAAAAATTCAAGAATATCGCACACGGGCGCATCTTTTCCCGTATACTGGAAATGTGCAAACTCATTGAATTCGACCTGCCCGATTACCGGGAGAAATACATGCAGAAAAATGTACTTAGCTAAAGGATCACGCTATCGATGGGAAAAAGAGAAAACAATCGAGCACCCGGGGAACATCGTCCCCTCACAATCACCCGCCATTACCTTCCCAATCCTGAAGGCTCGTGCCTCGTTGAGATGGGCCAGACCAAGATCATTGTTACCGCAACGATTGAAAACTCAGTCCCACCGTGGATGCGGGGAAATGGTAGCGGCTGGGTGACTGCCGAGTACGGTATGCTTCCACGCTCCACGACGACACGGAATCGTCGGCCTGCGTCCTCATCGAATCCGAATGGCAGGGTCATGGAAATCCAACGGCTCATCGGGCGCACTCTCCGTGCGGTAACGAACCTCGATATGCTCAGCGAACGAACCATTGTGATCGACTGTGATGTCATCAATGCCGATGGCGGCACACGGGTTGCCTCGATTATCGGGGCGGCCGTTGCACTCCACGACGCCGGGTCCTGGCTCATCGACAACGGGATTCTCTCGACACATGTCATGAAGGAACTCGTGGGAGCGATCAGCGTCGGAGTTATCGACGGCGATGTGCTGGTTGATCTGTCCTACGAGGAGGATTTTTCCGCCGATGTGGACATGAACATCGTGATGACAGAAAAAGGAGAATTCGTCGAGATACAAGGCACTGCGGAGGGAATGACATTCGACCGTACCCTGCTCGACCTCATGCTCGATTCGGCACAATCAACCATAGAAGCCATTATTCTTCAACAGAAAGCCGCCCTGGGGATATCGTGAAGCTTGTCATCGCAACCACCAACAAGGGAAAAGTCGCCGAGATATCGGCACTTTTGAAGGACAGCGGCATAGAGTTGCTTTCGCTCGCCGATTTCCCCGATATTCCGGACATCGACGAGGACGGCACCACGTTCATGGAAAATGCCCTGAAGAAAGCCCGCATGACCTCTCTCTTTACCGGCCTGTCAGCGCTCGCCGACGACAGTGGTCTCGAGGTCGATGCCCTTGAGGGAATACCGGGTGTAGCATCGGCCCGGTTTGCCCCCACGACTGAGGAACGCAACGACAAGCTCCTCGATCTCATGAAAGATATGCCTGATGAACGACGAAGTGCCCGGTTTGTCTGTGCCCTCGCCCTGGTGACCGACGACGGTCATGTGTGGACGACCGAGCGGAATTGCGAAGGAAAAATCACCCGTCATCCCGTCGGGGAAGGGGGATTCGGATACGATCCGATATTTTTCCACGAGCCTCTCGGCAAAACGTTTGCCGCTCTCTCGCGTGCGGAAAAAAACCGGATCAGCCATCGCGGTCTGGCACTTGCGGAATTCAGGAAAGCTGTTCTGGAAGACGGGCTTCTCGGTCGTCTCTGACCACCCGGTTACATTATTCCCGCAAACATACCACCGTCGATCTGGATGGTCGCCCCGGTAATGTACGAAGCGCGCTCGCTGGCGAGAAACGCCACCAGCCATGCAAGTTCCTCCGGCTTCCCGATGCGTCCGAGCGGAATAGCCGATTCCAAGTTCTCCCGGGCATCCTCGAAGCTGATTCCCGAATCCATTGCACGGCTCTTAATGATGTCGCTGAGACGAGCCGTATCAAAATACCCCATGGCGATCGTATTGATAAGAACCCCGTGGGGGGCCACCTCACAAGAGAGTGTTTTGGCCATTCCCACCACCGCGTTCCTGAGAGAATTGGAGAGGAGCAATCCCGGTATGGGTTGCTTCACCGAAATGGATGCGAGATTGATGATTCTCCCCCATCCTTCTCTGGTCATGTATGGCAGAACGGCGCGAGACATCCGCACCGCACTCATGAGGATGAGATGAAAGGCATTCTCCCACTCGGTGTCACCCACCTCATCAAACATGCCGGAAGCGGGACTGCCGGTGTTGTTCACCAGGATATCGATGCTGCCGAACTTTTTCAGCGCTTCCTTGACAATTTTATCCGGTGATTCGGCCAGAGAGATATCCGCGGCAATGGGAACGATATCACCACCGAAGGTTTCCGATATCGATCGTGCCGTGGCAAATATTTTGTCAAACTCGCGTGAACAGAGCACGAGGTTGACACCCTCGCCGGCAAGCGCCTCCGCGCAGGCCCGCCCGAGACCCTGCGAGGCACCGCATACGATTGCGCTTTTCCCCTTGATTCCCAGATTCATTCCGTTACTCCAGAATTTGTTTTCTCTGACATCTGGCCGCAAAATGTTCGTGTGATGGCACGATGTTCGTGTGACAGCGATATAAAAAGCATTGACCAGTGTTGTTGGAGGGAATGGATAGAATACCTGTTGAAATTCATGGGTTGGCGGCCAAATTGAAGGGCAAATTAGCTGTTACCTTTTCTCCTGTCACCTCTGCGTTGCTCTCCTCTGCGGCGGTCTCCTTCAGCATGGGTGCGGACGACACGACCCTGGTGAATTGCATGATGAACTTCCTTGGGGGACCACAGAGTTTTACCATAACGGCGATCCAATTCCCGCCTGTCTTCTCCGGCCCTTCTCTTCCCTTTGCGACGATCCCTGACACCGGGGATATATTCATGTGTCGCGCTGAATTGATTGACCGCATCGACGATTATCCGGACAGATTCGTCTACTCCGAGTTTACTGGAATTTACGCCGAGGTGATAGGCCTGCGGATCGTCCCAGTTCTCTTTTAGGTACTTTTCAATGTAGGTTCTCCGCATGGTATCGGATTTTCTCAACATTGACAACGCTTCCGGCCCGGTAACATTGTGACGGATTTTCAGGACTTCCACCCGATCGGCCTCATCAGCTACAATCCTGACATGGAATGCGAACTCCTCTTCCTTGAGAATAAACAGACCGGCCCGTCCCACGATCACGATATGTCCCTTCTCGGCAAGACCGT
>CAYWBT010000050.1:0-16265 GCA_964456585.1 uncultured bacterium | reverse complement strand
CGGCCGTACTTCGGATCTTTAACCCAGTAGCCCTTCAGGATGACCGTCTCACCTTCGGCGATCATCTTCACCGTTCCGGTGACCGCCACGATGCCCTGACGGCCTTCCGGTTCGATCTTGGCGACCGTATACCCGTTGTCATCATTGTGAAAGGTGATGGTCCGTACGATGCCTTTGAGGGTTTCGAAGTTTTCCGGTGTCATAAAATAATTTCCCGTCTGTCATGTTCTGCTCATTCCATGTAAAAATAAGTATTTGCATCGTAAAGGTAAAGTGTTTTCTTTTGAACTGTTCCGTAGTTGTTCTTGAACTCTATCAAAGAAATTCCTATATTCTTGGTGACAGCGCGCACGCATGGTAAAAAACCCAACTGACAGCGTATCGCGTGGTCAGTGAAGACACCGAAAAAGCAGGATTGCCGTTTCCGGTCGCTGTTGATGTGCCGGTTGTACCGCCGTGCTCGAGAAATGCTTTCCCGGGAAATCCGGACACAATTTTTTCCCCATTCACGAAGGGCCTTTTCTTAATGAAACAATCGATAAAGGAAAAACTGTCGGGCGTTTTCGCGCCGGTAGTTACCCCATTTAAAAATGATGATCTCCTGCTTGAGAGCCTGCGTGAAAACCTGCGCAAACTCGATAAAACCGGACTTTCCGGCTACCTCGCACTCGGATCGAACGGTGAATTCAAGAGCCTTTCAGACGACGAGCAAATCAAGGTTCTCGAGGTATTCGCCGCGGAGAAGGGCACCAAGACGGTCATGGTCGGAACGGCGTGCGAATCAACACGGCAGACCATTCAGAAGACGAAACGTGTCGCCCAGATGGACTTCGATTTCGCCAGTATCCTGACACCAAGCTATTTTGCGAAGAGGATGAATGACGAAACACTGATTGGATACTACGAGCGAATAGCCGATAGTTCGCCCCTGCCCATTATGCTCTACAACGCTCCCGGATTTACCGGTGGTGTCCAGATTTCACCGAAGGCGGTAGATCGGCTATCCCGCCATGCTAACATCGTCGGCATGAAAGATTCGTCGCCGGCCGGGCCGAACCGCTTTCTCGCCCTGCTCGATCCCTCGCAGGAATTTTACGTGCTTGCGGGCTCGGCGAATTTCTTTTATCCTTCACTCCATCTCGGAGCGGTCGGTGGTATCCTCTCTCTCGCCAACGCACTTCCGGAGCCCTGCCTGCGGCTCTATGAACTCTTTTGCGAGGGGGCGTTTGATGAGGCGCGGGACCTTCACTTCAAGCTCCAGCGTCTTAACGGCAGCGTCTCGGGCACCCACGGTGTCGCCGGGGTCAAGGGAGCGATGGATGTGACCGGATTTTCCGGCGGAGAACCGCGCCACCCCCTCAGGCTGCTCACCGACGCGGAACGGGAGGTTATAGGAAAGAGCATTACCGCGGCAGGTTTTTGAGAACTTATGACCGCCATTGTGAGTGATAGATGGTTCACTGTCGTATGGATCGCTCAGGCACGTTTAGGGGATATATTCGCACATGGGTGAATTTTTCAGGAGGCATGGAGCATGACGATTCTCGGGGTTGATGTGGGAACAACCGGAACAAAGATGGGCGTCTTCAGGAGCGATGGGGCAACGCTCGAACTTATCGGCAAATTTACCCGGGAATACTCGATCAATACCTACCACGATGGTCTTTTCAGCGATATCGGGCAGGAAAAGTGGCAGCAGGCGTTTTATGAGGGTTGTCGAGCAATGATAGATCTGATGGCCGATATCGATGTCATCGCACTCTCCGGCACGACTCCCGGCCTGACCGTGATGGACGCGGAGGGTACTGCCCTCTATCCGGCGATCCTGATGCTCGACCAGCGTTCCCGTCAGCAAGCACGGCATATCATCGATGAGGTCGGCCTGGACACCCTCCTCAATCATACGAGCAACATGCCGGTCGCCGGCGGATGTTCCCTCGCCAGCATCCTCTGGATCAAGGACAATCACCCCGAGATCTTTAAGCGTACTGCCAAGTTCGGCCACTCTAACACCTTCATGGGAAAGTGGATGACCGGCGCCTTCGCCATCGATCCTTCATCCGCTTCTCTCACTGCACTCTACAACACGGTCAAGAACGATCTCACCTGGAATAAAGATATCACCGCCACCTTCGGGATTGCTCCGGAGTGCCTGCCCGATGTCATTCCGGCCTACGAGAGCCCCGGGCGTCTGAAAAAATCCCTTTCATCCGAACTCGGGCTGAAAAAGGAACCTCCCGTGGTAATCGGCGGAAATGATGCGGTACTTGCCGCCTTTTCGCTCGGAGTACGTGAACCGGGCGAGGTTATCAACGTAAACGGTACCTGTGAAATCTCCCTCGTCTGCCTCCCAAAGTGCTACCCCTCGAAGAACTATAATATACGCGCACATGTCTACCTCGATCGCTGGCTGACCTTGTATGTCATGAATGCGGAGGGAAAGGCATTTGAATGGTTCAGAAAAGTATGTTGCAGCGAAATGTCCCAGGATGAATTTTACGGGACGTTCCTCCCCCGTGCTGTTGAGCAGTGGCTCGACCGTGAAAGCGGCGTAACGTATGTGCCGTACCTGATGGGCTCGCGGTATTCTCTTTCGGCGTTGAAGGGTGAATTCCGGGGATTGACACCGGAAACATCGCGCGAAGAACTCCTGGCAGCGATGGTACGGGGCATGGCCGAGTACCAGCGAGAACATCTCAATGATATTTCTCTCAAAGTGCCGCTCAAAAAGGTAATCAAGGTCACCGGCGGTGCGGTGAACCCCACATTGATCAAGGCCAAGAAGAAATGGTTACAGAATTGCGAGTACGTATTCGAGGAACAATCATCCATGAAGGGCGCCGCGATGCTCGGCAGGTGGTACCTGACCGGTGAAGTCCAGTGACGGCGTCATGCAGCGGCGTGATAAAAAGCTCCGAATTCCGGGCGACCGGCGAAAAGGTTTTGCTTGCTTATTTGTACAGTTACATGTACATTAGTTCCTGTGTGGGTGGGTAGATTCTTCGCTTCACCCAGCAGTATAACAATGAACAGTGGCCGTAGTTACCGAAGATGAGAGATTGGGGGCAAGGTAACGATAGTTTTCAGACCTTCGCGCCCATCGCTTATACCATGAAGCAACAAGAGACATACATTAAACTGCAGAGAATTATGCACCTGGAATTGGTTGTCTCATCCATGATCTTGTCACCTTAAAAAGGAGATCGTAATGGCTCGCGGACTGAACAAGGTAATGATTATTGGTAATTTGGGAAACGATCCGGAAATCAAGTATTCGAACACCGGAACGGCAATTGCAAATTTTAATATCGCAACCACGGAAAACCGCAAGGACTCCGAGGGAAACTGGGAAGAAAAAACCGAATGGCACCGGATCGTCATGTTCGGGAAACAGGCTGAAGTCTGTAAGGACTACCTCCACAAGGGCAGCAAGGTGTATATTGAGGGTCGGCTTCAGACCAGGTCATGGGAAGACCAAAGCGGCCAGAAACGCTATATGACCGAAATCGTTGGCGCCAACATGGTTATGCTCGATTCCCGGGGTCAGGCACCCCCTCTCGATGCAGCGCCCGGCCAGGGTGAGCGCGCTCCGGAACAGAACGATGAATTCCCGAAAGGTGAGGACGACCTGCCGTTTTAATGGTACCGTGGGCGAAACAGGTGATGATGGCGGCGCTCGTGCCGGGTTTCTACTTTCCTCGGGAAGTACGGGGGCTGAATGGATTCTTACCCCGACAGGTAATTTACCATTCCTTTCCATCCGGTAACGGCAGAAACGTGCGTGATCGTCTCCACCGCGTATACCTGCGCGGATAAAGCAAGGTTGCGACGAAAGAAAATGCCGTGTCACTACTGGGAGCGATGAATGAGGTACTTCATTGGACTTTGTGTCATAACCGGCATTATTTATGCTGGACAAAAGCTAGAAAGACTGCGCAAAATATCCGCTCCCTTCAGAAGTCTGTGCTTTTTTAAGCTTCACTATCTCGTCCTCGGCATGATCATCGTCCCCTTCTTTCCCGATCACTTCTCACATCTGTTCGAACAGAACCGCGGTCCCCTCGTCATGTTCTGTCTGTCATGGATCGGCATGTATTACGGGTGCGGTCTGGAACTCAGGGCTCACCAGGAATTCCCGAAGAAAATTCTTATCCTCAACATTATCGAGCCGCTGATCATCTTTTCGCTCGTATCGCTCGCCGTATCGCTGGTACTGTATGGCGTCTACGGTGGGTGGCACCTGACACGTCTCGCGATCGTTATCGCGCTGTTCTCTTCGTTCTCAATTTTCCGGCGAAAGGGTATCCTCATGCGCGAAGGGAATTCCAAACACCACCCTACGCTTGATAATATGCTGCCGGTTGGAAATATTGCACCGATAGCCTTGCTCTGCGTGGTCGGTGTTCTCCTTTTCGGCGCAAACAGCGTCACCATCATGGGACACACGTTTACCGGCCTGCTCTCTCTATTTATACTCCACATAACTATGGGGGGAGTAATGGGCGCGCTCGTAAACATGATGATAGCCAAGGCGGATTCGCCGCGGGCGGTTTCGATTTTATTGATCGGCGGGAGCGCACTCTCCGGTGGTATTGCGTATATTCTCTCATTCTCTCCCCTGTTTGTCGGAGCGATATCAGGAGCCTTCCTTATTAATGCAACCCTCAAGCGTCTGCAGACATTGAGTGCATTGAACGACACCAATGAGAGTGTGGAAAGAATTTTCATGTTCATTTTGGGAACAATGGTATCGCCGATACTGCCTCTCCTGGGGACCGAGATTTTCACGGTACTCCTGAGTGCGCTCGGGATATTCATATTCAGGTCTTCGATAAAATTCCTCTTCAGTTCGATATGGACATCACGATTCCAAGAGGATAAAAAAGGTATAACATTGCTGTGGATTGGCCTGACCGGACAGGGTATACTGGCAACCGGGGCAGCCTTTGAATGCAGCTTGTTTGTCGATCTCTTTCCTGCGGTCATGTTGCTTTTTATTACCCTGCTGGTAGAAAACCAATTGGCAATCGGCATATATGTATGGTTGCATGAGAGAAAAAAGGGTACTTCGAAACAGGTGATTCATGTATAATATCATCAGCTTTCTGGTCATAGTGGTGGTCTCACTGCTCAGAATCAAGAGCAACTACGTTCCGAACCAACTCCTCGATTTCGGTCTCGTGCTTCTGTTCGCCTACCTCCTTTCGGTCGCCGCTGTTTTCCTGAAGCAGCCCGCTGTTTTCGGCGCTGTTCTCGCGGGGATCATCGCCGGCCCCGGCGGGCTCGGTCTGGTAACCATGACGTTCCTGAAAGATATGGTATTCGTGGAAAGCATCGTGGTTATGCTGGTTCTGGCGCACATCTCCCGCTATGCGTTCCATACCGGTCACCCACCAAAAGCGGTCATCCGCTTCCTGGCAACCGGGGCGCTCACTGCGTTGGTAACCTTCATGCTGGCACTTGGCTTCTTCGCCCCACTCACCCTTGAACTCGAGAAAAAGGTCATTTTGGGACTAGTATCTGCCACGTTTTCACCCATGCTGCTCTTTAACGGCACCGAAAACGATGAATCACCACAGCCCCTTATTCTCCTGGCACTCGGTGCTTTTCTCTTTTCCGTTGTCCTCTGGGGTGTCATGACCGCCTATTTCTCAACGTCCGGCGCTGAGATGATAAAGCTTGCCCTTATGCCGATCTTTTTCGCGATAACCTCACTCATTGCGGGTATCATATGGGGATTTATTGGGGAAAAACTGCTCTATGACCATTCCAAGAGTCTGAATAGCCTGTATCCGCTCCTGACTGTCTTTCTCGCCTACCCGCTGGTGAGTGAATTTGGCTTTGACTACCTCTTTCTCGCGATCGGTATTGGATTATACAACGGGACACTGTCCGAACGGATGGAATCGTTCACTCCCGCACGGGTAAATCTGCCGATCATGTTAGTTTTTGCCCTGTTCGGTATCAGGCTTTCCCTGCAGAACGCCGTCCTCCTTGACAGGGCGAGTTTGTCGGTGATTGCCATCGTCGCTACCTTCTTCATCTTTACCAGATTCATCAGCACCCGACTCACACTCTATCTCGTATCGGTGGTCAAACAGGTTCCGTCGGTTATCAGGGTTGTTCCCTGCGGACCGCTCACCCTGATCCTTTTTTACCGGTTTCTGCCGGGTTTTTCCGCGACAGCGCCCGGAAATAATATGCTCGCACCTATCGATTCACTGGTGACAACATCCATCCTGGTGATATTCGGCGCTTTCTTCGTGGTCAGTTTCGTCTATTCTTCAGTTACCAGTCGTGAGAGAAAACGGACAGTCACGCCGCCAAAGTAACCATATGTACATCTTATTGTTATTAATACTTACTATTACTTAAGTATTATTTATTACACGTAATATTTTCCTTGACAACACCTTACGAAACACCTATTATTGAATACGGCATAGTATAGCCACAAACATTACTACCAAATATGAAACGGCGTTACCAAATATAAAATGGCGTTACCATCAACAGGAAAAGTCTGGCAATTCGTAGTAGTTTCAGGCAAGGTAAAGCCAGATTTATCACGTGGGTAAGGCATGGAAAATCGTTTTTTTTCCCTTATTGTAGTACCCGATAGCGGCCATGAAGTACGGAGCAGCAGCTTTAACTTCATGTTTGTCCTCTACCTTTTCGGTTTTCTCCTTGTCGCCTTTATCACATGTTTATTTTTTATTACCGGTTACTACATCAAGCTCACCCAGGAAAAAGATTACAAATTCTCGATATCAAAGCGGCACCACCTGCTCAATCAAGTAGCATCCTCGAATAAAAAACTATCCACCATCTCAGCACAGCTTCTTAAAATTCAGCGAAATGACCTCGCCTACCGTCTCTATGCCTACATGGACGTTCTTGATAAGGACATGTACCAGGCTGGTATCGGCGGCCACAATATCGTAGATACTTCGATTTTCGCCGGTCTTCGGGATCATCTCAAGACAGATTTGAGTGATCTCGCGCTTGAAATCAAGAAGCTCGAGAGCCGGGTAAACATCCAGTCCAAGAGCCTTGATGAGATTATGCTGCAGGTAGAAAAAAATCAGTACGATTTCAATCACACACCGCTCATTCTTCCCTGCCACTCATACAAGGTGACTTCGGGCTATGGCTGGCGGATCAATCCGGTCACGGGGAGACGCCAATTTCATGATGCGGTCGATCTCGGCGGATCACGTTGGGACGATATCTACGCAACAGCCGATGGTGTTGTCATATTCGCGAAACGCCAGGGTGCCCTCGGACGATGTGTCAAGATACGGCACAATCAGGAATTTGAGACACTCTACGGCCACCTTGAACAAATTCTGGTAAAAGAGGGGCAAAAAGTCAAGAGAAACGAAATCATCGGGAAGATGGGCAGTTCGGGAAGAGTAACCGGTATTCACACTCACTATTCAATCACATCGTACAAGAAGAAGGTAAATCCGCTGAAGTACTTCACCGAGTAATCCCTCCTCCTCATTCACATACTATAGATTCGGCGCTCCTTTGTATCACACACATTATTCCGTATTCCACATGCATAAGTTCTGGTTGATTTTAACCATACAAAGGGGTGTCCCGCGCCCAGCGGTGTCGCCGGTCGGCATCAGAAAGTGTCAGTAGGAACCGGTCGTTTCCGCGTGATCATGTGGAGGGAGAATCCTGGTGATTCGAGGATAAAAGGCGGTACCACCGGCGAGCGTTTGATTGATAATCTTCAGCACACCAAACGCCAGAGCGAGAAATGCAAATGCAGTGGCGATGGGTATCAGGCCGCCGGCAAACCGTTGCCCGACAACATAGCCGACAAACATCGCAAGCACGGGAACGATCCAGAGAAGGAACGCTGACAGAATAACCCGATGTGCCTCGGCATCGAAAACGATGCAATCATGTACCTTCGCGCCACAGTCATTGATGACGGTTATGGTGCGGGGTTTCGTGGTTCCGGAATGGCAGTGCCCCTGAGAGGGACACCCGCGGCATTCAGGAGCACCGGAAACCTGTATACTTGCCTTGTTCCCCCCGATCGATACGACGACACCCTGCCCTCTCATTACCCTCCCGGCCTTTCTATGGTGATTTCACGACTGTTGTCTCCCGTATGGCGGATCGATACTTTTATCGCGGTTTCGGGATAGATATCTCCCATTTTTTCCGCCCACTCCACCAAACAGATACCACTGTTATAAAAATAGTCTTCAACACCGATATCACGTATCTCCTCGGGCGTGTTGAGACGATAAAAATCCATGTGATAGATAACGTGCTCTCCCCGGTATTCATTGATCAGCGTGAATGTTGGACTTGTCACCCGCTCACGAACCCCGAACGCCTGGGTAATCCCTTTGACAAAAACAGTCTTACCCGCTCCCAGCGCACCTTCGAGTGCCACAATATCACCAGGCTTCAGTGTCCTCGAAAATTCCGATGCTACCGACCTGGTATCGTTTTCATTCCGCGTTTCGTATCGTTCCATCATCGCGGTGTCAATACTCCGATCGGGAGAATCATCTCTTCCATCGAGATACCGCCGTGCTGAATGGTATTTTTGAATATTTTCTCGTACTGACGGTAATTATTCTGGTAGACGAGGCAGAAATCTTCTTTTGCGAACAGGTAATTCGTCCCTAGTCCTAAACTCGGAAGTCCATAACCATCAGGATTGTCGACGAGGAGCACCTCGTCGGGTTGGCATTTGAGGTGCTTTCCGTACTTATAGCGGACATTCGTCGAGGTGGTTCTGTCACCCCGGACAATGGAAGACCGTTCGCCGATGATACTCCCGTGATCGGTGGTTATAATAAGCGTCGCCCCCTCGGAGACGATGTATTTCAAAATGTCCAGAAGCACGGAATGATCGAACCATGCCCTGGTCAGGCTCCTGAATGCGGCTTCGTCCGGCGCGATTTCCATGAGAATATCGCTGTCCGACCGGTGATGCGACAAAAGGTCGATAAAGTTATACACGATGCAGATCAGACGGTTGGGTCTCATACTGCCGAGCTTTTTATAGAGTGATTGAGAGTCATCGATGTTAAAAATCTTATCATAAACAGGTTTCGTTTCGAGACGAATGCCGTTCCGCTCCAGGTACATCTCCAGCAATTCGGGCTCATGCGAGTTCATGCTCGTTTCATCGTGGCCTGTATTCTCCCAGATATCAGGGAAATATGCGGCAATCTCGGACGGCAGGAGTCCGGCAAAAAGAGCGTTACGGCAAAAAGGTGTCGCGGTCGGGAGGAGGGAATAGTAGTACTTTCGGTCGATGGTGAACAACTCCTCCAGTTTCGGTTCAATCGCAATCCAGTGGTCGAGCCGGAAGCAATCGATCACGAGAAAGTATACTTTCTCATTATTCCTGAGACGAGGAGCGACATAGGTATCGAGTATATTATGCGACATCACGGGGCCGTTCCCCTGGATCCATGACTGATAGTTCTGTTCGACAAACTTGGAAAATTCACGTCGGTATTCCTTCTTCTGATCATGGTGAATCTGTACCAGCCCCGGATCGTTAAACTCCTCGATTTCCAAATCCCAGCCGGACAGGCTCGCATGCATCTGCGCCCAGCCATCATGATCGAGACCCGAACTCACCGCTAACCTGTTCTGTCCTGTCTGACGGGCAAATTCACGGCTGATGCGTTCGCGCCGTAACTGCTTCGAATCGAGCAAACGTTTGAGGGTGGTGAAAATTTGCTGCGGATTGACCGGCTTGATGAGGTAATCGCTGATCCGCGAGCCGAGCGCGTCATCCATGATTTGCTCTTCTTCGCTCTTGGTGATCATGACGACGGGAAGCCCCGGATCGAGGTTCTTGATCTCAACCAGGACACTGAGACCGTCCATGCCCGGCATCATTTCATCGAGCAGCACCGCATCGAACGTCTCCTCCTTTATCAGGGAAATCGCATCCGGGCCATTAGTAACCGGGGTGAGGCGGTACCCCTTCTTCTCCAGAAATATGATGTGGGCCTTGAGGAGATCAATCTCGTCGTCAACCCAGAGTATCTTTCGTTTCATCTGCTCCTTTTTTTCCTTCCCACCCTATTGCCGGTAGAACAATCCTGAAGGTTGTAGCCACATCGGGCTTGCTTTCGAGAAGGGTGATCGTTCCGCCGTGGTATTCCTCGATGATCCTTTTTACCAGGCTCAATCCGAGACCCCAGCCACGCTTTTTCGTAGTAAAACCGGGTTTCATTATCAAGTTCTGGTCCGCAGGAGCAATTCCTCGCCCGTTATCCGTGAAATCAAGTATAATATGCCGGTAATTCTTAGTCATCATGCCCCGAACCGAGATCAACCCATCCTCCCGTCCTATGGAGGCGAGTGAATTCTTGACAAGATTTTCGAACGCCCAGTTCAAGAGCTCACGATTCCCCATCACCTGCGAGAGGTTATCGTAACGACTCTCGAGAACGATGCTTTTCCTCATGCGGGGTACACGTGACCTGAAGTAATCCAGCACTTCTTCAATGACGTCTGAAACCACAATCGGTTGCAATTCAAGTATGGAGCCAATACTGGAAAAACGAGAAGCAACCCGTGTCAGCCGATCGACATCGTAAATCATCTCGCTGACCGCCTCATCGATGAGCTTATCGTCACGCTCGGTTTTCAGGAGTTCCAACCAGCCCTGGATAGAGCTTATCGGGGTGCCGAGTTGATGCGCCGTCTCCTTCGCCATACCCACCCAGATTGATCGCTGCTCGGCCTTGGTAATACTCTTGAACCCGATGAATCCGACCGATATCAAAATAAAAAGCACGATGAATTCGATGACCGGCAGCCAGGCAATCCAGGTGAGAAACCGCGGGTCGCCGTAGTGGAACAACTGGATGCTGTACCCGGAAACGTAGTTCGTTACAATATCATACGACAGTCCCCGGCTTCTCATGGAACTCATGCGGTTTTTCAATCTTCTCATGGCGGACGAGGTGGTATCGTTCTCGGCAATATTGACATTGCTCCAGTAAAGAGGATCGCCGTTCGGTTTCGTGATGATCAACGGCCATCTGCGCCTGCCGCTCATACCGTACACCACGAGGGGAGGCTCATTGTCCCTGGTGAAATGCTTGGGAATGGTGTCAAGTTCGGATACCGTTCGAAGGTTCTGAATTGCAGGAGCATTCGGCTCTATCTTGACATTGCGATGATAGAGGATCGTTCCGATCTGGTCGGTGATTGCATAGGGGAGGGTACGGGAAGGCGGCATCTCATAGACGGTCAAGGTGTCGACCCGGTGTTTCAGCGCCGGTGTGGAGATCGTGTCGGGTGGATTGATTCTGTCCATCTTATCCATGAGCCGTTTGATTTTTTTGAGCGCTTCTTTACTCGTATCGTTCGGATCGACGCCCACGTTTTTCCAGAGTCCCCGTATCGGCTCGTTGGTCTCATCCGAAAAAATGATGGGAAACGGAGAGTCGATAACACCGGTCTGGAAAAGATCGCTGTCCACGCTGGAAACGTCCGAGGAGAAGGGATTGATAATGTTGACATAAATATCTTTCTGGGTGTTGACCATCGTCTTCTGAAAAATCCGGACATGGTTGATAATCGTCTGAGTGTATATCCAGAAGGAAATGGCGATGCCAATAAGAAAGACGAACAAGAGCGATTTCAGCGTCGCTCCCGAAATCCTTGGACGCTTGATTTTTGTCGGTCTGCCGGGCATCAATGCGCTCCCTTCCTCCCGAGGACGACAAATAACGTCGCAATGAGAATTTTAAAATCCATGTTCAGGGACATGTTCTCGATGTAGTAAAGATCATATTTCACCTTTTCACGGACATCATCGAGTGAGCGATCGTAGTTATGTTTTATCTGCGCCCACCCGGTCAATCCCGGTTTCACCCTGAGGCGCAGAGAATAGTACGGTATTTTCCCCTTGAGTTGTTCGACGAAGAAGGGGCGTTCGGGACGCGGACCGACCAGGCTCATGTGCCCCATAAAAATGTTGTAGATTTGCGGCAGTTCATCAATCCGGGTTTTGCGGAGTATCCTGCCGGCCAAGGTAATACGCGAATCGTTCTTGTGCGCCCACATTGGTCCCGAAATCTCTTCGGCATTTTCAACCATCGATCTGAATTTTACGAGCCTGAAAATCCGTCCCCGATACCCCACACGTTTCTGCACATATAATACCGGCCCCCTCGAATCCAGCTTGATCAGTACGGCAATCAGCAACAACAAGGGTAAGAGCACAATCCCGGTTACCAGACTGATGGTAATATCCATAATCCGTTTCACATTTTTTTCCCAGGGTCGCATCGGCTCCGCGAGAATCCTGATCATAGGGAAACCATAAAGAAAATTGAACATCATCCGCCCCGCAAGAACATCGGAAGGTCCGGGCAGTATAGAGAAATCCACATCATACGAATCGGCCGCCGAGACAAGCTTGAATATTTCCTCCTCCTCATTGAATTCGAGGGCGATGAGCATGTCTGTTATCTTCAAGTTTCCGATAATCCGGTGCAGATCCTTCACCACACCAAGAACGCGGTAGCGCTCGATATTCCCGGAATGCGCACCCTGATCGGTTGGAATTACACCCTTGATATCGTAGCCAAGCGCCGGAAATCGACGAATATTTTTCAGCATTTCGGAAATCAGTTTCGTAGTACCGACCACGATGGAGGGCCGGAGACCGATACCACGCGAGAGGAGATGGCGTTGTATAGTCCTCACGACGATTCTCCCGGCGCCGACCAGGACAACCAGTGATGCCCAGTAGCCCAGCAGGGGAAGCTTGGTTGTTGATACGCTCCTCGATACGGAAAACGAAAGAATGAGAAAAAACACACCACCAACGGTTATCGTTTTGTAGACCGAGATGAGTTCATCGAACCGCGAGGTGTACTTCCATTTACCATACAATCCGAAAACAGCAAACAAAATGAGCCACAACGCATTGATGATCAGACACGGGATAACATATTCCCGCAGGGGCAACAGTCCCTTGTTGGGAGACAATCCACTGTAAAATGAAAGCCAGTAAAAGAAGAGGAAGGACAGGATCAACATGCTCTGGTCTATTATCGGCAATACAAATCTGTCAAGAATTCTGGTCATGAAGCCTGTCCTCACTTCTACGGCAACTGTTTGCCGCTTTTATGACATGCGTGGTACCATACTCCACAATATAGCGTTTTTGCCTATTCATGGAGAACTTTTTTATAGAGCGCCACAATCCTCTCGGAAATACTATCAAAGGAATATCTCGACCTGATCGTTTCGGCCATATGGTCGGCGGACACTATGCCGTTCCCTTCCAGAACCTGCTCAATCGCCGTTCCCAGTGCCTCATGATCGCCGATGGGTACAAGTACGCCGAGACCGTTTTCCACGATATCTTCCGGGCCTCCGGACCTCGTCGCGACAACAGGTCGTCCACACGCCAGCGATTCCGCCGCGACAAGACCAAAACCTTCATGGAGACTCGGAAGCACGAGGAGATCGGACGCCTGCATCCACTGCGGTAGTTTCTCGTGGGGAACGGCGTTGACTATCCTGACTGCGTGACGTATCCCCGCAGAAATAATCTGCTTACGGTAAAGTGTTTGATCGGCGGTGCCGGGATGTGCACCGATCAGGACGAGTTCGCAGTCGGGATACGACTTCAAGACGCGGGACATCGCCCGGATAAGGTACTCGATGCCTTTAACCGGTCTGAAATTTCCGACGAACAACACACGTGGGCGGTTCGGATCGAGTCCTGTCTCGATACACGCACCGGTTCTCTCACCGGGAACAAAGAGACCGGTGTCGACACCGTTCGGAATAATCTCGGTGTCCGTGGTTACCCCGAGTCGTTTTACGGTATCTCTGAGTGAGGTACTCACGCAAATGATCCGTTTTGCACGGTTTAAAGCGTCCACAATCTCCGGTCTGAGCCGCTCCTTCATCGCAAACAGGTTGATGTCGCTCCCGTGGACGGTTATCACCACCGGCATCCTGCCGCTGAAAGCCTTGACAGCGGCCACCCCATCGGGAAACGCATTATGCGCATGAACAAGGTCGCAGTCAGAGAAAAACCTCTTGCAGACGCTCCTCCCGAGGGTAAACGCCATGCTCGCAGGATAGTACCGCTGCCAAAACCACCGGGGGAATGACAGGGTCAGTGGCCGCAGGACGGGATAGGTCACGTTCTCCGCCCGCCGTACGCCTCGGTCGAGCCAATTCCGGGTGGGCACCGGTGCAATGAGCCTGACATCAAGACGCCGTGCGAGGTGATCGAGTTCATCTTTAACGAAGATACCGAACAACTGCCTTCGTGCAGTCGGAAAAAGGTGTGAAACGACACCGATTCTCATTTTTTCAACTCCGCAAGGTAGTGTTTCATCCTCGAATAAACGTAGGCAGCATCTTCGTACCGTGGAAGAACGATTTCCCCGAGCGAATACGCCGTATCTCTCCGAAAAATTTCGACCATATAGACAAACCACATGATACCGGACACGGAAAACGAGAAAGCGGCGCCGCTCGCGCCATACCGCGGTATCAGGTGAATGTTCATCACGAGCCCCAGCAACCCGGCGATATACGGTGGTATGATAACCTTCAAGGGATATCCCCGCCCCCAGTACGATCCGTTTATGACCGATCCGACGTTAATGGCAACGATACCGGGGAGCATGAGAAGAAACGGAACGAACGCATCGAGATAGGTTGAATCGGCGATGATGATGATCAGATACTTTCCCAGGACACCGCCGATAACACAGAACAGGAGGGATACCATGATCAGGTTCCTGCTGACCAGCTTGGTAACACGGTAGCCGGATCGTTCCGTCTGCCGGGCAACATGTGCATAAAGAATACTCCCGGTCACATCGGATCCCCGCTGAAACAACTGGAAAATCCTGAAACACACCGAGAAAATCCCCACAGTTACGAGGCTGTCCCCCACGGAACCGGCGAGCGGTTCGATCGAGAAGACGGGGAGATAGATGAGGAGAAAAACTCCCACGACGGCTCCCGCCGACCGCATCCCGAGTTTTCCCGACATGCCGAAGACCCGCAGAGAGGGTTTCAGGGAATACCCGAAACTGATCCCGTTCGCAATAACGGCCCACATGGCGGCTATAAGCGATGAAATGAAGAGCGCGAGAACAGCGTAGGTGAGACCGAGATCCATGATCATAATGAAAATTCCATCCAGGACCAAAATACAGAGTCCCCAGAGCACGATATTACTGCCGAACAGGAGCATGAGGTTATTCACCAGCAACAGGGACTGGAACGAATTCCTGACAAGGAGGAAAAGCCCGGTCAGTATGACAGCCCAGAGAAATGCTTCGGGAAGGCCGGGGAAAAATACGCCGACCACCCCGGGAAACAGGAAAAAAAGGGCACCGAGAATAATTCCCACCCCAACGGTATAGACGATACAGTTTGAAGCCAGAACCGTATTGAGCTTGTTGTCACGGCCCGCAAGGTTGATATTCGTCAAACGGAGCCACTCACCCAAAACGAGGGTTAACAGGAGCGCATACCGTATGATGAGGAAGTAGATACCGTTATCTCTGGGAGAGAGAGACATATAGAGGAGTTTGTTGGTGAGGAATGACAGGACAAACATGAGTACGTTTGCCACGGCCGCGATGGAGAAACCTCGGAGAAAGCCCATGCAACGGACCTCAGTCACGATTCAATACGCAAAAACCGCGCTAACTTTTCGACCTTTTCACGATTTTCCGGATTGACCTCGGTCAACCGGTTGAAAAATTCGATGGTTAGGATCGAGACGACCGAGAAGAACAGTGACAGGGCACCGGCGACCAGCACGATAAGCGAACGCTTTGGCCGAAATTTGCGGATGGCCGGGTGCGCGCGGTCGAGCACATTCACCGTGGAGGTCGGGTTGACCTGTTCGATCCTCGATTCTTCGTACTGCTGGCGCAGGAGCTGTTCGAGCTGTCCGAGTATCTCGACTCTTCGCATGAGTTTCGCATACTGCAGGGTAAGATCGGGAAGTTCCTGGAGGGGGACAAACAACGATTCACGCCCTTCCTTGGGAGCCCCGAACCGCATGTTTTGGAGTTGTTCCTCACGTATCTTGATAGTGTTGAGCAGTTCTCTCACGAGGGGGTGATCATCAGAAAAGGATTTCGCCCGGTATTCCTTGAGCTGACTTTCCTTGTTCATGATATCCATCTCGAGTTCAGCGGTGACAGAAATCGCCACACTCTGCTGATGGTACGGTGAGAGAGCTTTGGTCTTGAGTTGGTATT
>CAYWBT010000049.1:0-16446 GCA_964456585.1 uncultured bacterium | reverse complement strand
CTCGATCAAACGTATCGCGGAACTCTCGCACAGCAAGGGGAAGAAGTTCGGCTATGTCATGACCACCGGTGTGGAAACCCTCGGGCCGCGGCTCGCTGATGCCGGGGTGGATGTCCTCTACTTCGTCGATCCGGTGCAGGACACGATTACATTGGAAAAAGCCCGCGATCTCCTCGGCGGACGCATGACGCTGGCTGGTGGTGCCAACTCGGTCACCCTGGCCACGGGCGATGAGGAAACGATTCGGAACGAAGTGCGCACGGCGATCGATGTGCTCGGCCCCACGAACCGCTTTATTCTGCAGCCGGTCGACGCCGTCTTTCCTGATACGCCCTGGGAGAGTGTTGAAACCATGATCGCGGCATGGAAGCAATATCGTTGAAGCATTAATCCGGTGGACAGTGCGATTCATATCCGATGGATCAAAGGGAACGTTGTGCCAAGTGAATAATGTCTTTGCTCTCCAAAACTTGTCTGTCCGCGCCGTACAACACCGCATTGATCATGGCCTGACCTACTTCCGCGGTATTTGAAATATAGTTGGGGAGTACAAACCGTAAAAGCGGGTAGAATGGCGCTATTATTTTATAAAAAGTGTACGATGATTTCGTTCCTTTTTGGGGGAGAACAAACGCGGGTCGGAAAAGGCAGAGATTTTTGAAAGGAAACAATTTCAGCGAGTTTTCGGCTTTACCTTTCACTCGTGCCCACATCATACGGCTTTTTCCTTTTTCATCAGTGCCTGCGCCTGTTACGAAGCAAAAAGTCATATCCTTGTTTTTTACAGAAAGAACTTCCGCAGCTTTTACAACATAATCATGGGTAATGAGATGATAATCCTGTTCTGTCATACCAGAGGACGAAACACCAAGACAGAAGAAGCAAGCGTTAAAACCCGAAAGTTTTTCTTCAATGGTGGAGTAGTTTAAAAAGTCAGTGTGAATGATCTCGGTTAATTTTGGATGCTCAACTCCACAGCTTTTTCTGCCAATAGCAAGTATTTTACTGACATTCGGATGCTCGAGGCATTCCAATAATACGCCTTTTCCAATCATTCCTGAAGCGCCAAATAGGAGTGCGTTTATTGTCATATTTCCCCTTCAGAATACTTTATCCTTCCATTTAGTAAGTTATGTTATAATAAACGATAGATTTTCTAGTAATAGTACTTTGGGTTTACTATTCGGCTACGTCAATGTTTTTAATGGGGGTGCACGTTATTTGAACCGGTAAAAATCATATTTAATGTGATGCTTTTCCTTCTCCACGAAAACCGGCAGGACGGACCCCGTGTTACACGGTCTGTACCGCGGGCTCATCGTTGTCGCCCGCTATTCCCCACAACGACTCCATCTCTTCGAGCGTCCTGCCCTTGGTTTCCGGTACGAAAAACACGGTAAATACCAGGGCAAACGCACAGATGACAGCGTACAGGTAAAAGATACGTCCGCCGAACATCTCGCTGAACCAGGGGAAGGTCTGCGAAACGAGGAAATCGGAGAGCCATACCACCATGGTGCCGATCGACATGCCCAGCGCACGCACCTTGTTGGGAAACATCTCCGCCAGCATGACCCAGACGATGTCACCCATGCTCATGGCGAAGAAACCGACAAACCCGAGGATGGGAAACAGGATCAAACTCGACCCGTACGCCGTGGTGCCGTACGAGAGAGCGGCCAGGATCATTGAGATGGTCATCCCGGTAAGCCCGATATACAGGAGCGGTTTTCTCCCGATCTTGTCGACGAAGGCGATCACGATGAATGTGCAGAGCAGGATGGTCAGCACCACCACGAACGAGGCGAAGAATGCGCTCGATGTGCTGCCGAATCCCGCCTTGAGAAAGATGGTCGGGGCGTAGTAGGTGACCGGGCCGATGCCGGTGCTCGTCGAGAAGAAGGCGAGAATGACACCGATAACGATCGCCTTTCTGATCCCGGGTTTGAAAATGATGCTGAGAGGCACCTTCTCCACACTGAGGGTTTTCTGAATTTCCTGCAGCTCAACCCGGGCATGTGTTCGCCCACCTACTCGGGTGAGGATACCGAGAGCATCTTCTGTCCGCCGCTTGCTGGTCAGCCACCGGGGACTCTCCGGTATGAAGAAGAGCGCAAAGAAAAAGATCAGCGCCGCCGGTGTCTCGGCGACAAACATCCATCGCCAGTTATTCGGTCCGGAGTCGACGAGCAGCCAGTTCACGAAATATGCCATGAGCATGCCGAAAACAATGGTGAACTGGTTGAGCGAAACGAGACGTCCCCTGATATTCGCAGGCGCAATTTCGGCGATATAGACCGGTGACAGCACCGAGGCGACTCCAACCGCGAGCCCGCCGAGAAAGCGAGCGATCAACAGATCGACATAGGTTTTCGGTATCGCCGACAGGAGCGCCGAGAGGGTGAAGAAAAGCGCAGTCATTATCAGAATTTTCTTTCTCCCAAACCTGTCGCTCAGCAAACCGGCGACACTCGCACCGATCACGCAGCCGACAAGGACGTTGCTCACCGCGAACCCCTCTTGGACGGCGTTCAAATCGAAATGTTGGGTGATAAAGGGTATCGCACCGGAGATGACACCCGTATCGTATCCGAATAACAGA
Source organism: uncultured bacterium (assembly GCA_964456585.1). GTDB lineage: Bacteria > Latescibacterota > Latescibacteria > Latescibacterales > Latescibacteraceae > Latescibacter. Next base: position 13,844 of record CAYWBT010000049.1, on the reverse strand, counting down.
CCGCCGACTGCCGCGATGATTGAAACGGTATAAACATAGAGCGTGCTGCCCGTGTCGTGCGTGCCGGGTTCGATCCCGTTCACCGTGGTTGAATCCATGGAGTGCGTTCCTCTCGAAGCTGATGGTGGTATCATGCCCTGTTATGCAAACAACCGACAAGATACATAATAGTGGTGACATAATTCAAGCTGCAAGTTGAAAAGCACAGGTGGGGGAAATCGAAAACAAGGTGAAATCACTACATTTTCTAGCAATTCGAAACACCGACAGACCAGCTTTTATCAGTATACTCGCAAATTATAATTGTTTTTTTCCGGGTGTCCGTGCATACTAATCATACTGGTCATGATGAGAATTTATTGTTCACACCGGGGGCGTTCAGGGGGAAGATTTTTCCCGGCACTAGTCACCATCCTTCGGACGAGTGAACGGTAAAACATGAAGGGAGGTTAGAAATGGCGACATTTGTCATGTTTGGCGCGTATTCATCGGATGCCTTGGGAGAGATGAATGCCCAGCGAACGAACAAGGCTGCCGATCTGATCAAAAAATTCGAAGGCGAGGTCAAGGATATTTATGCACTCCTTGGTGAGATTGACGTGATGCTCATCGTCGATTTTCCCGGGATTGAACAGGCAATGAAAGCATCGGTCGCCCTGAGTAAAATGACCGGTATTGCCTTCACCACCTCGCCGGCGGTCACGGTTGAGAAGTTCGATGAAATGATGCGCGGTATCTGATCGTGACCTGTTGTGCCGAAGAGAGTGAACGTGCGCCGATCACCTTGGCAGAGATCTCTCAGGCGGTTGAAATCACAATTTTCACAGTCGCTTTTTACCCGGAAACTTTTCAAGAAGAATGCGGACGGGAAATGTAAACTTACTCCTTCATGGCCGCAAGGACATGTATCCGTACCCGGTTGACCGCGCATAATACAACCGGTCCATCAGCATCCTGAGAGAGGCACCCAATACCGCCAGGGTGGGGCGCACCGAAAAGCTGTATGCCCTCATGAAAATCTCGATTCTGGAACGCTGAAAAGAATGTGTGATACCGGACGCATGATGAAAAACATCTGAACGGTACTGAAGTTTACAGTCGAGGATGAAGCTTGCGGAGTGGGATGCTCTTATGAAAACGATTCAGAAAGAACTTGGTTGATAACCGGGAGTGCGTATGCAAAACACAACACGTATTACGGCGGTAAAACAGGAGTATCTTTCCCAGGTCGCTACCCTTGCACAAACGTATGAGCTCGGTGATCTCTCTCCGGTCACTGCTGGAGAAACGGGTTTTCTCGTATCGGCCTTCAGCGAGAAGGATTATCAAAAATTCATGCAGTACGACGACCATTTCTACGTTTCGTTGGCCGGAGAAACCGTGGCGGGATTTCTGCTCGCCTATACAAGCGACAAAATTCAGCCCAATGAATGGCTCAACATGCTCATCAAATCTCGACACCCCGATCCTTTCATTCTCATAAAACAGATTTGTGTCAACCGGAACTTTACCGGGAGAGGAATCGCCACATCCCTCTATCAGCACCTGTTCCATGAGGTTCCCCGGTATCCGCATTTTGCGGCGATCGTACGCGATCCGCCGAATCTTCGATCCATTGCCTTCCATAAAAAGCTTGGTTTTTACCCGTTTTTCGAGGCCACGCCGCCCGACGGGATCCGTCGCGAGGTCTGGAAGAGAGAACCCCTTGAATGAAGAAATTCAACTTCACGATCCATACTAAATAAAGAATGGAGGTACGGCTATGTCTTCTCACGAAACATTGCGAACGCAGTATGAATTTGCCATGGAGCTTTACCAGCACGAGGATAATCTGAACTGGAATAAGCTGAACAACCTGTTCTATGTAAATATGGGTTTGTGTGCAATTATCGGTTTCTTCATTGACAGCGGCACAGGGGGCGGAACTTTACAAATCTCGACCCGCTTCATGTTTGGAGTGATTTGTCTTGTTGGATTAATCATTTCGGCCGCTTTCGGAGTGGCGATTTGGTATGGCATTTTCTATCTGCAAAAGAGGAAGGAAGCGGTGGTAATGATTGAGGAAAAACTCATCGCCGATGGTGGCGTACATGTCGTATCTGTCCCTGAAGAAAAGCACGTTCATTTACACATATCCCCGACGACATGGATGTTGAGATTGGTACCAGTCCTGCTCGCAATTGTATGGGGGGTGCTGTTTATTTTCAATGTCATTGTATAGGCGGGTGAGATCACTATCAAACCGGGCGTCCGGGAATATTCGCTGACAGGGGACTCGTTGAACTCACGTCCAGGAAAATCCAGGGGGCGAACGTTGTGCGTATCGACTGAGTAATTCAATCGATAATCATGACGACTTCCAGAGACCTATCGACGATGGTTCGACTTGTTAATCGCGGCGTCTTATTGAGCAGGAAGTTTCAATTCAGCGGGTCAAATTCTCCACGCTGCGGGAAGAAAAAGAGGAGCCGTTCATGCAGGACAGATTTTTTATCATTGTATACTTTTGCGGTGTCATTGTTGGCACCGTTTTGCGGTCGTGGTACACGAGAGCGTACCGCACAAATACCATTGTCTCAGAAAACCGGAGCAGACTCGATTCCGTCCTGATGGTTATCCCCGCGTTTGGCATGCTGATCCTGCCGCTCGTCTACGCGTTTTCCGACATGCTGAATTTCGCGGATTATCGCCTGAGCCCGTGGGCGGGATGGGTCGGCACGGCGCAATTTACCGGCGGATTGGTATTGTTGTGGCGGTCGCACGCCGACCTCGGAAGTAACTGGTCGCCGTCTGTCCAGATCAGGGAGGGTCATACGCTCGTTACCCATGGAGTTTTTAAACGTATCCGTCACCCGATGTACGCGGCGCACTTTCTCTGGGGGTGTGCTCAGCCCCTCCTTCTTCAGAACTGGATTGCCGGTTTTTCCATGCTGGTTACACTGGTTCCTCTCATGCTGGTACGAGTACCTCGTGAAGAGCGTATGATGCTCGAACGGTTCGGGGAAGAGTACCGCTCATACATGCGAAGAACGGTCCGGGGACTCCCGTTTTTCAGATAACATCGCTTCCATGTGCTCATCATAGTGTTACTGACAATACAGGTTCCCGCCCCATAAACGTTGAGTATCGGCATCCCATGAATCGCCTTCGTCGTGCATGAGATGATAGAGGTTTGTTACTGGTACCCGCTGGCCGTAGTTTTTCAAAATGACATAGGTTTCACTGTCTTTGACACCGTTGCTCATCAGTCGATTGAGGCGGTTTCTTTAGAGCTCATCCCCTGTCCTATGTCGATGCTCCGGCAAAAAAAGATGGCGCGAGAAGAAATCTCGCGCCACCACGTGAAACGTGCTATAAACCGGTTTTATGTCGTCCGTAACGGATGAAACAGTCATCCGTCAACTGTGCCGGTTGTATCAGCTGAAGTATATCATGACGAGCGCAATTATCGCCAGGATAACGAGCGAATTGAGAACATCCTTGTAATTCCAACTCGCCCGTGATTTTGCACGGTCTCCTGCGACAGTTGTTGCATAGGTAAGGCCATTGAGCTTTTCCAGTGAAGGTTTCTTGGAGAGAAGGCTTACAACGACCATGATCGCGATACAGGTGAGAAAGAGGAAAAAGGCGAAATAGAGAAAGTTAATGTTGGCAAATGCAAACATCCAACCACTCAGATGTTCCTTGTTCAGTTCTGCAATCAGGCGCACCATACCGATGATGAATCCACCGCCAAGAGATGCTACGGCGCCCTTTGAGTTGATACGCTGCCAGAACAGGCCCAGGAGAAAAACGGCGGCGATCGGCGGCGCGAGGTACGACTGCACACTCTGGAGATAGTGGTAGAGCTGGCCGGAGATTTTTTCCATGAGCGGAATCCAGAGTATACCGAAGATAACAACAACTCCGGTTGCAATCCTGCCAACCCGGACAAGTGTTTTTTCCGAAGAGTCCGGTTTTATCTTCTTGTAAACATCAATGGTAAAGAGGGTTGAACAGGAGTTGAAGATTGCGGCGAGGGAACTCATGAGAGCGGCGAGCAAACCCGCTACCACCAATCCCCGGATGCCCACCGGAAGAAGCGCTTTTACCAGTGCGGGAAACGCCTGATCCGAGTTCGGGAGGTCGAGCTGACCCGTCTTGGCAAGCGCATAGGCGATGATGCCCGGAATCATGAAGATGAAAACAGGAAGCAGCTTCAGGTATGAGGCAAAAATCGTCCCGCGTCTCGCTTCCTCTTCATTCTTTCCCGCAAGGCATCGCTGAACGATATACTGGTCGGTACACCAGTACCAGATACCAACGATGGGTGGCGCAAGCACCATACCGAGCCACGGGAAATTCGGATCGTCGAGCGGCAGGAAGAGATCGAAATGCTGTTTGCCCGCGATGGCGACGAGATTATTCCAGCCCCCGATTTTTATCAATCCGAAAACCGTGACTGTGACCGATCCGATGATCAGGATAATGGCTTGCAGACTTTCGGTGTAGACGACTGCACGCAGCCCGCCAAGGACGGTATAGATGCCGGTGAGGACCACGATAATCAGGGCGCCGGTCCAGAAGTCAACGCCCATGAGCGTTTGAAAGACGACTGCGCCGGCATACACGGTAACCGAGACCTTCGTCAGAATGTACGCAATGAGGGTGATGATCGATAAAATCCAGCGGGTGGTCGGTGAGTAACGTCGCTCAAGAAATTCAGGCATCGTGAAGACCATGCTCCGCATGTAAAACGGGACGAACACCCACCCGAGGAGCAGAACACACCAGGCGTGTAACTCGTAGTGAGCCATTGCCAGGCCGCTTTCCGCGGCGGTTCCAGCAAGTCCGACAATGTGCTCGGAGCCGATGTTTGAAGCGAAGATGGATGCACCGATCACAAACCAGCCGATATGACGGCCTGCCAGAAAATAATCGGTTGTATTTTGCTGCCGCTGCCGGATCACCCATATCGCGATCAGAAACAGAATAGCAAAATAACCGGCAAGCACGATCCAGTCGAGTGTTGCAAACTTGTTCATGAAACCTCCATATGCTGAGACGTTACACTATTTTCGAGAGAATGAAGAAAATTGTGCGCCGGAAAACGCCGGCTGTCGGTTGTTAGGTACGTTCACAGCCGAGACGCGCAGTACAGGTAGAAGATAATGTAAACGGTAGGCTTCAGATTATGCAAATGTTTTTTTACGCACTTTTAAGAACATACAATTATTGCTGTGGTATGCTCTATACATAATGAAATATTTTACTGAGAAGATACAGGTGAGGAGGCCACGATAACTTCCGTATGAACAGGAATTTCGAAGAGGGTGGATCGGCCGATCTCTTACGGTCAATCGTTCGTTTCAGCGGTTTCGATGAGGGCGAACAACTCGTCGACCAGCCGGTCTTCCGGTACCTTGGCGACCACGTTGCCCTTCTTGAACAGGAGCCCAAATCCTTTTCCCCCGGCGATACCGTAATCAGCCGTGCGCGCTTCTCCCGGCCCGTTTACCACACAGCCCATGACTGCAATGACGAGGGGAGCCTTTATCGCCTGCGCCCGCTTTTCCACTTCCTGTGCGAGCGAGATAATATCGATTTCGGTACGTCCGCAGGTCGGGCAGCTGATGATCTCCGGTCCCGCGGCTCTCAGTCCCATTGCCTTGAGGATGGCGAAACCGGTTCTGACTTCGAAAACGGGATCCGCAGTGAGCGAAACCCGGATAGTATCGCCGATTCCGAGTGCGAGGATAGCGCCGATTCCGCAAGAAGATTTGATCGTGCCGTACTCGATGGTGCCCGCCTCAGTGATGCCGACATGGAGGGGCGTATCACGCTTTTCGGCAAAGAGCCGGTAAGCCGCAAACGTGTCGGGTACGTTCGAGGACTTTATCGAAACACAGATGTCATGAAATCCGATGTCGTCGAGCGTATCGACTTCTTCGAGTGCACTCTCAACGAGCGCTTCCGGTGTCGGATAGCCGTGCCGGTCGAGAAATTCTTGTTTGAGTGAGCCTGAATTTACGCCCACACGTATCGGGATGCCGCGTTCCTGCGCCGCCCGGGCGACCGCATGCACCTTCTCGGAGGAACCGATATTCCCCGGGTTGATACGTAATTTGTCCGCGCCCGCTTCAATAGCACGTAAGGCAAGCCGGTAATCGAAATGTATATCTGCAATAAGCGGCACGTCGACCTGTTTTCGTATCTCCGTAAAGGCTTCCGCCGCCTCAGTGGTGGGAACGGCGAGACGAACCATGTCGCACCCGGCTGATACGAGCTCGCGTATCTGGCCGAGGGTCGCATCGATATCTCGCGTATCGGTGTTGGTCATGGACTGCACGGTGACCGGGTGGCCGCCGCCGATGGGGATGTTCCCGACCATAATGGTTCGCGTATCTTTTCGCGTTTTCATCTCTCTCTACCGTTTCATGGTGACAATCGTTACTCCGGAGCTGCCCTCGTTCCAGTTCCCGAGACGGAATGACATGACCTGTTCGTGCGTTTCCAGATATTTTCCAATCTTGTTTCTGAGTGCTCCCGAACCTTTCCCATGGATAATCCGGGCGGTTTCCCATCCGCTCATGCCGACCGCGGGAAGAAATTGTTCGAGTGCATCACGCGCCTCGTCAAACATCATTCCCCTGAGATCGATCTCATTCGACACCGACGAAGCGGAGGGTACGTTGACAATGACATTCTGCACACTCCTCTTCGGGGGTTTTGTGCCCGCGGTGAGATCGTCCCTTTTTACGATGAGTGTGGCTTTGCTGTTGCCGACACGTATCCGGGCTTTCCTGCCGTCATCCAGCACCTCTTCGACGAGCGCCTCAGCACCGAGGCTTTCCACGCGGACATACATGCCGCCGGCAAGTTTGCCGAGCGGTTTTGCTTTCTTTTTTTTCTTTGGCGGGGGAATCGTCGCCGCTGTTTTCTCCAGTTCCTTCGCCGTATCCCGTATGATGGCCTTCGCGCTCACGATTGACTCGTGGGATGCCTTCTCCTCCCGGAGTGACTTGATGACCGATTCGATGCGACGGTTTGTATCATCGAGCATTTTTTTCGACTCGGCATTGGCCTGTGAGAGGATTTCACGGCTTTTCTCGGTCAGTTCCTCAAGACGGATTTCGTAACTTGTGCGGGCCGCTTCGAGTTTCTCGCGCTCGGTGATGGCAGTCTCACGTTCCCGATCGGCAGTGCGAACATGCTCTTCCATGTCCGCTATGAGACCTTCCAGGGTTTTCTTCGCGGTGCCGGCAATCATTTCGGCATCCTTGAGAACGTCCGACTGCATTCCCATACGTTCGGCAATCTCGAAGGCGTAGGACGATCCCGGGACTCCTTTCCGCAGAATAAACGCCGGCCGGTGATGCTCATGATCAAATTCCATCGAGGCGTTGATAACACCCGGGGTATCATACGCAAATACCTTCAATCCGTCATGATGGGAGGTTGCCAGCGTGATTACCCCGGCACCGGTCAGCCTTTTCAATACCGCGAGCGCAATCGCCTCACCGTCGGTAGGATTCGTTCCTCCCCCGAGTTCATCGAGCAGCACGAGTGTCCGCGGACCGGCTTCATTCAGGATGGTGATGATATGCTTCATGTGGGAGGAAAAAGTGCTCAGGTCGTCTTCAATCGACTGTTCATCGCCGATATCCGCGAAGAATCGTCCCGGTGCGAATATCGAGGAATCCGCCGTTGCCGGTATCGGTATCCCGGAAAGCGCCATCATGACCATGAGTCCCAGCGTCTTGAGAGCGACCGTTTTGCCGCCGGCGTTCGGCCCGGTGATGACCATGGTTTGTACATCACCGCCGATGCCGATATCGAGAGGGATTACCCGTGAGCCCCCGTCTTCATTACGGTATTTCCAGTTGAGGAGGGGATGACGACCGCCCTTGATACTGATGACCGGATCGTCGTTGATCTTCGGAATGATTCCCCCGACAGCAGCGCCGTAACGTGCCCTGGCGGCGAGACAGTCGATGCGGACGAGAATATCCTGGTTGTGCTCTATCTCGTCGACAATCGCGGCGATTTTCCTCGTTAACTCCCCGATGATGCGCATGATTTCGACTTTTTCCGCCAATTCCAGCTCACGGAGTTGGTTATTGCCTTCGATGATTTCGAGCGGCTCGATGAAGAGTGTTTTGCCGGTCTGAGACCGGTCGTGCACTGCGCCGGGAAGCCGCTTCTTCATGTAGTCCCGTACCGGCAGAACATACCGACCGTCCCGAACGGTTATGGTGCGCTCACTGATGATATCGTCGGAGAGGTTGGAAAGGATCGTTTCGACTGAATTTCGAAGTTCACCGCGTTTTTTGCTGAGTTTTCGGCGGATCGCACGCAGTTCCGGCGTGGCGTTGTCGGCGATTTCGAGTTCCGGAGTGATGACATTTCGTACGTGTTTCACGAGTTCATCGTGACAGGACAGTTCCCCGGTAATGCATGAGACAGCGGGGTATTTTTCCGCCCGGTCATCGAAATACGCCCTGATATCGCCTGCAGTTTCGAGATTATCGGCCACGGTGACGATTTCCTCGATTTCAAGGACCGTTCCGGTAATCCTGAGACGTGAAAAGAAATTGCGGATCGAGTGAAAATTCATACCGGGCAGAGGGTCGTCGAACTGCAGCGCCTGCATGATCTCGTCGACCTCGGTGAGAAGCGAGCGTGCCGCAGCAGGGTTTTTCAGGGGAGTGATGTCCAGCACAGCGGCGCGGCCTTCCGCCGATCCTGCCAGTGAGCCGATGATCTCTCGAACCTGGTCGAACTCGATTACCCGAAGCGTATGCTCGTTATATGAAGTCGGGCGGGAGTTCCTGTCTCTCATGTCTGTTTTCATCTTGGGAATCATAATCGTTGTTCTCACGCGGTGGCATCACCTTTCTTTCCAGGGGGATAATCGAGGTGATGAACGGGATCGTCTCGCCGAATAAAGTCTTGAGTGTTCTTGCCGTATGGGATGCTTCATACTGGCTATTGAGAAATGTACCCTGCGGCGCGAGGGATATGAGCATGGCCAGTATTCCTGTCAAAAACAGCGCCTTGACTACGCCAAACAGACAGCCGAGCCCGGAGTCGAGTATCCTTATGGGGGTTATCTTGATAAGCTTGTGGAGCACTTCGGCCAGGAGGTAAAAAGCAAGCGAAGCGATAATAAACACCGTGATGAACATAACCGGGACGGCAATCTGGGACGGAACCTGAGGGACCGCTTTCGTCGCACCGATCAAGTACTCCGAGAACATTGCTAGGCCTATAATTGTCACAATGAATCCCACGAGCTTGACCACGGATCGGAGTAATCCGTGCAGATAACCGGTGACCGCCAGCGCCGCGGTAACTATCACCACGAAGATATCAAAAAAATTTACCATGACAGACTCCCGGAAGTATCTACACCAGATAAACCGCTTCGCATGGCACCCGTAAGACCATCTGCGGAAGCACCGGGGACAGTTTCGCAGGCAGCATGTTTTAACACGGAAACGTTCATCGGGATTTCACGAAAAAGCGGTAGCCACATTCCCTGGTAATGTATGACTACCGCCTGTTGTTCCACACTGTTTTGTTGAACACTTGCTTTCCGAAAACATCAAGTTTATTTGCTGCCAAAAACTTTTTCCAGTTTCATTCTCTTGCGTTTTGCTGCGTTGATTTTACGTTTTCTGCGCTCACTCGGCTTCTCGAAGTGCTGATGCTTCTTCATGTCTGAAATAATGCCAGCTTTTTCACATGATTTTTTAAATCGCTTCAGTGCCTTCTCAAAGGGTTCATCATCCTTAATAATAACACCCGGCATACAGTATTAACACCTCCCACTCTCTCTTGAATGTACCGGTTTTCATGAATACTTCTTAAGAAATACTAATATAATTAAAAAAAAACAATATGCAAGAATTTAATGCTAACAGCATTTATTGGTGTTTTTCTGCGGGAAGCGTGGGAAAAGCGTGAGGAGTACAGCGTAAGAGAGGATTATTTTTGTGGTGAAGAAACAATGTCCCATCTCTGGTGGAAGGGGAGTCGACTCTTCTCCAGTGCGTAGTACGGCTTCGTCATATGAACTGGAATAAACCGTTTAAAAAACATAAACGTTCCAGAATATTATTTCATACTATTGGGAATTCATTTTTTAGATTTAAATAATAATAAAATTGAATCTTCATTTAAATCTAATTTTAGACGTACTTAATCATATAAATAGTATAACGGGTACTCGACTTAAACGCAAGCTTCAGGAAATTCTTAGATTAAAATCCTGTAAAATTCATTTGCAGGGTATCGTATTCCACTGCTCTATACGGACCGTCGGAAGACGATAGTCTCCAACCTCGTCAAGTAACACTACCCGGTTGCCTTCGTTTGCGGATTTATAAGCGGCAATTACGACCTTGAGTTTCTGTATGATATCGTCAGGTGTTTCGGGGGATTTGTTTGTGATAAACGCTTCTTGTACCTTTATCAGAAAATCGTGATAAGCAAGCTCAGGTATGGTTCCGGCGACCACATTTTGGTTGTGCACAAACTCCTTTGTGGTATGGTCGTGATAGTAAATTTTGTACCACTCCATTTCTTTCTTGAAACCGCCGAGGTTCAATGTGCCTTGTATTGGCGGTCTGCCGCCGCGGGATTCATATTCGAGGTGTATTTGTGAGGCCGGTATGAAATGAGGATCATATCCCTTCGAACCGTCCCATCCATGCAGGGCGACTTTCCTGATGCCACTGCCTATCAACCAATGCAGGGGTTCGAGTCCGTCGTTGGAATACGATGTATAGAAATGGCAAGTGGTGGATGCGAAAAAAGCGGCTATTTCCTCACGGTTCACAAGGGTCTTGAACAACTGCATTTGCCACATATAAGCGGTAAATGAGCCGGTAAACACAGCGCAGCCGTTTTCCGCAGCCAGATTGAGGAGTCTCTTACATTCCGGAACGCTCACTGCAACCGGACTGCAGAGAAAAACCGGCAGTCCCTTTCTCAAAAACGGTTCGGCAAGTTCATACGATCTGTCGAAATCCATTATCATCGCGGCATCTACCTCATCGGCCATTTCGTGGAAATCCTTGCAGACATGGGGAATATTACACATTTTTGCTATGGCTTTTGGTGATTGTTCCCCTTTGTTCCATAAATCGGTCATCTTTTTTACCCATTGAGGCCTGCCCGCATAATTTTTTAAATAGTCATCGCCCCAGATGTGAGTGATACGCATGTTCAGTGGATTGTATTCACGGTATATGTTATTAATTACCCGTATATAATGGCTGTAAAATGAAAAGGGACCGGTTCCAACCCAGCCAACGCGAATGACTTTCTGATGTGATAGCATATTCATTGTGAAGAGATTTCCTTATTATATGGTTTGGTTGGGGTGATGCATTCCCGACCGATACATTTTCGTTTTTGAACGTGTTTACGACAGAATGCATCACCCCTACTACAATTTCATTCCATGCGATTCGGATTTTCGTTATCCAATCCCCACTATAATGGATTATTTATTCCCATATTCCCCATATTAAATCATGAGGTGTTAAATTTCAAAACAATCCTGCTTGTGAATGAATATTACCTCTTAAATATTATATATCAAGTATTTTTGGTCGTCAGAACATTCTGGACACTTTCATCTAAATAACTAAGGTGTTATTTTACTCAAGTGCAATTGTTTTTTGTATATGCCCAATCCAAAGAATTTTCTAATAATCAATTTGGAAATAATCAAAGATTTTTATAATAATAATTTACATAATTCCCGTTCGAAAATAAATTTGGTTTCCCCTTCAATAAATTATAACCTATAAACCATAGTTTCCCGCGTATGTTAGATAAACTGCTGGTAAATTAACCAATGATAGAAAATCATGAGAAAGCAGTAAAAAGCATAGGGTTTATTAATTAAGTAGTTAATATCTTATCCTAATTAATAGTAAGAAGGGAAGACGGAAGTATACTCAATGATGAGACGCAGCCCCCAAGGGCTGCTCATGGATGCTCTGGTTAATGGTTAATGAAAGAGGGAATCATAACATTATCCTGAGTGATAGATATATAGCCTGCTTTATTTATTTTTGAACCGGGATTTGCTTTGGTGTTATCTTTGATTTACCTTTTTCTAATCCCTCATCTCATTCTTTTTTTTCCATCCAATGCCCCAATAGGATTTCCTGCCTTTTAAGCTCGTGAAAAGCTTAGACCTGTAACTTTATACCTTTCTGGGGTAGAAAGTCAAAATCTGGGTGGGTTCTGGCGTTTTTTTAACGAAAGAGATATCGGGGTTCTAAGCAAGAAGTTCTTCCCGGTCGTAGATTTCCGGGAATTTCCTCTTCTTTCATTGGAATTATCCTTCGATGGCTGGGAACTTGCCTCAGCATGTGGATCACGCTAATGAGAGTGATATGAATATCATGAACCGGGAAACCGTCATCATTCTATTTCATGAAATCCTTTTTGATGGTTATTGGGATAAGCTTCATTCCAAATGAAAACTTTCCTGCATGAGGAATGATTAATCAAAAATTCCCCCTTTGGAATCCCCCCTCAAAATGGATATATATTATCCCTTAAGGGGGATAATATATATCCATTTTTGCATTGGGATGAGAATATTAAAATAAATGAAAACCATTCTCACCGGAATGACTCCCCGGTTTTATCATTTCCCGGAATGATTTTCTCACTTTCCATTTTTATTGCGGCATCTTCTCTTCTCGAGACCATCTGTAACAGCTCAATATTTCACCCCATCAGGTCTGCGGACCACACGAAATCCTATATGTCCGTCTGGAGAATTACATCCAAGGAAGCGACACGCTGATCGGCAAAAAGCTGCAGCAACGCCGTAAACCCCGAATTCTTCATAACAACCACCTCGTACTATATGTCCTTGGTACGCATCCACTTCATTAATCGGATTTTCCGACGGTGAATTTGAATAGTAATCATGATCACAATAATCGCAACAGAACTCATAAACATTACCATGCATATCATACAAGCCCCAGGCGTTCGGTTCTTTTTGGCCGACAGGATGTGATTTACCGTTTGAATTATATTTATACCAGCCCGCATTCTCGAGGTCAGATGACCGCTTGCCATTACTTAGGTCATTTCCAGTATTAAAATGCGTTTCCGATCCTGCTCGGCATGCATATTCCCATTCTGCTTCAGTAGGAAGGTCAAGATCATAATATTCTGCAAAGGCTTTCGCCCCGTACCAACTCACATTGGTTACTGGGTAATTCTCTAGGCTTTCATCAACTAAAAATCTACTGCCGCTGTATCTAATCTCATTAAAATCGAGTAAATTTTTATCTATCCAACGTCCATAATTACCAATAACACTCGAATTCGTCATCTTGATATAATTTGATGCCTTAGCATTGTTGAGATAGTCAACATATTGGGCATTCGTTACTTCGTAAATGCTCATCTCGAAACTATCAAGTGAAACTGGGTGTATAGGACGTTCATTATCGAAAGTACCCGATCCTGGATTAGGATTATCTGGACTATCTTCAAAATTCGAACCCATATTGAAGGTACCACCAAAAATAGAAACCATCTTAATTTCATAAAAAAGTGCCATTACGGTTATATCTTTATCCATGATAACAGTTGTTGTAGAACTTAAAGAATCATCAACACCGCCGGTCCAATGCAAAAAAATGCACCCATATTCAGGAATTGCTTTTATTGGGACTTCATCTCCTTCTTCAAATATATATTCGCCTTCTTCTGGATCCGTCATACCCAAATCACTTTTGTCAATATCTATAGTCAATGTGTATAATGCTTTATGAAAAGTAGCATCGATTTCTCCAGAAATCTCACTCTCATTCTCAAAA
>CAYWBT010000048.1:0-16832 GCA_964456585.1 uncultured bacterium | reverse complement strand
AACCCGTCGGCCATACCGGTAGTTCAATCGAGGGATTATGTTGAAGTATGTAGCTGAGGGAGCCTGCCAACCCGATAAACATGATGACCGAACTGGAGGTGCCGGCAACCCGTTCTATCGGTATCTTAAAAATCAGGATGAGGGGCATAATCATGACCGCGCCCCCCCCGATTCCAAGCATGCTCCCGATCATGCCGGTAATAAATCCGAGGAGGGGAAGCCATTTCTCCGAAACCAGCGGCAGGTTCTCAGACAGGCGGTCTTCCCGCCCTTTAAACGTATCTCTGAAAACAATCATGACCGAGGAGAACATGAGAATAGCGGCGAAGGCCCGTTTCAAAAACGCCGGATCGGTCACCGAAGCGATCCGGGCCCCGAAAAGCGATCCGAGAATTGCCAGCGGTCCCATAATCATGACCGTGCGCCACACGATGTTCTTATTATGGTGATGTTTCAGTACCGCCGCGAAGGAAAAAATCATCACGAGGAACATATTGGTGCCGAAGATGATCTTGATCATGTCCCCGTGATAGAGACCAAGCGCCGAATAAATCGCCAGACAGAGCGGTGTAAGCACCGCGCCACCACCGATGCCGAAAAATCCTGCGAGCAGACCCGCAAGAGCTCCGGTGAGCAAGAGCTCGAGTATGACAGGAAGCGTCACCTGATATCCTTGCCCTTGGTCATCTCGATTCCCGTTTCTGCACCCTTCGCCAGGAGTGATTGGTACTGCCCGGTATTATTCAAAATTTCGATTGCTTTCTTCAGCTGAACATCCCATGCTTTCGAGGCTATAGTCCGCTGGCTTGAGCCGAATTTGGCAACTGAAATTTCCCGTTTTAAAATTCGTTTTATCGTTTCCCCGTTTGCTTCAAAATCATCGTCACGCTTATTTATCAGGGTTTGTTCCAACTTTTCAATCGTGATGAGGATATCGCTGTTGTATCCTTCTTTTTCCACGAGTTTTTTAAAGGAGTCAAGGTATGTTTTTCCCGGTATGGTGTAGGTGAAAACACTATCCAGACCGATGAAGGTTTTGAATTCACCCAGCAGATCGTCGGTGACTTCAAAGTCAACTTCGAGGTCAGAATGTTGTTCCGTGTACACCACCGCGAAATCAAGAAATATGCTCCGGGAGAGCAGCTGTATGACGATATTTCCAAGCGGTTCTTCCTTGATGATGATATCAGGGGAGATGCCGCCTCCGCCAAAGACGATACGCTCGTTATCGGTAAAGTACCGATCTTTTTTAGCCAGGGTATCTTCAACGGCTTCACCCGATTCAAGTGACATTTCGGCATCATATATTTGATCGAGCGTGCGCTCTTTATGGATACATCGGCCAGAAGGTGTATAGTAATGTGCAGTGGTCAGTTTGAGGCCGTTCTGATCCGGCAGGTCGTTGTACACCGTCTGAACAGAACCTTTGCCAAACGTCGTCTCGCCGATCAGTACACCACGGTCATGATCCTGGATGGCGCCGGCGACGATCTCGGAAGCCGATGCGCTTCCCTTGTTGACAAGCACGATGAGCGGTGTGGTCGGAAGTTTTGGCACTTCGGGGGCATAAAGCGTCTCTTTGTTGCCGTTACGGTCCCGTGTGAAGACGAGGAGGGAATTTTTCGGCAGGAACTGGTTGGCAACATCACGCGCCGCGATTAAGAGACCGCCGGGATTGTAGCGCAGGTCGAGGATGACACCCTTGACATTCTGGTCGACCAGATCGTCGAGCGCGTTTTCCATTTCTTCCTTCGCCGCCTGGGTGAACCTGCTCAGCTTGATGTAGCCGATGCCCTCATCGATCACACCGTGGAAGGGGACGTTCAGTACGGGAATGATCGCCCGAACGATGTGGAATTCGAGCAGGTCTTCGTTTCCGCCGCGCTGTATCTTGATATCAACAGGATCGCCTGGTTTTCCACGGAGCAAAGCCACTACATCGTTGATGGGCATTTTGAAGGTGCTCTTCCCGTCGATCTCCACGATCTCGTCACCGGCGCGCAGTCCGACCGTCATTGCCGGGGTGCCTTCAATGGGATACGACAAGACCCGCGGGTAGTTGTTGACGGTGGAAATCTCGATCCCGAGTCCGCCGAATTCACCCTTGGTGTCTTCCTGAAGCTGTTTGAAGTCGCGTTTGTCGAGAAAGCTTGAGTACGGATCGAGGGATTCGAGAATACCGTCGATAGCGCTTTTCGAGAGATCGAGGGGACTCTTATCCTCGATGTAGTTGTTGAGCACATGTTTGTAGACCGAATCGAAGAGCGTATATCCTTCGTAAGCCTTGTAGCTTTGCCCGAAAGCACCGGTCGTTTCAAAGATCATCAGGACGGCGCTGAAAATGAATGCCGCCAGAAACAGGTTCGTGATCAGGTATTTTCTTTGTTTTCCGCTATTCATTGAAGTCTTCCTCCCCTTCCGATTTCATCTCTTCTTCACTGATAACCGGGTTGGACAGGGTGCCGATTCCCTCACAGGTTATCTCGACGATGTCGCCGGGTTCGATCGGACCGACTCCCATCGGAGTACCGGTAGTAATAATATCTCCTGGTTCCAGTGTCATCATGTTCGTTATATACGCAATAACTGTCGGAATATCAAAGATAAAATCAGAGGTATTGCCATTCTGTTTCAATTCCCCGTTCACCCTGCTTTGAACCTGGATGGAAACCGGATCGTCCACCGCTTCGGCAATCAGGAGACAGGGCCCCAGGGGCGCGAAGGTATCAAAGTTCTTCGATGGCATCCAGGGCAGCGAGCGGGCGAGATCTTTCTTCTGAATATCGCGGGCGGAGACATCGTTCAAACAGGTGTATCCGGCCACGTAATCCATTGCCTGTTCGGGAGAGACACGGTACGCATAGCTGCCGATGACGACCGCGAGTTCCGCCTCGTAATCCATGCGGCCGATCCAGGTAGGTTTTATGATGGGCTCTCGATGTCCGATGACACAGCTGGGCCACTTCCCGAAAAGGACCGGTTCATCGGGAAGCGCCTGATTCATCTCCCGGATATGATCGCGATAATTATTGCCGAGCGCGATGATTTTTCCCGGGTATATCGGCACACCGATCTCGTATTCATTCTCGTCTTTGAGGGTGAACTCTTCCTCGAGGCCGTACTTGTGCACGGACGACAGAACCTCTTCGAGGTAGTCGCGATCGAGCATGCCAGTTAACATCAGGTGATCGATATACTCTACCGGCTGTTCGGAAACATTATTCAGCGCGATTTCGAAAAACGAGATCGCCCGTGTCAGGTCGAGCATCTTTCCGTTCCCGGTCTCGATGCCAAGAAAGTCGTTATACATGTCGGTAAGCGCGTAAATTTTCATGTGTCAATCCCTCAGTGCTTTGATAATTCTCTGTTTCCCTGCAAGATCGCAGACGATCTCACCGGCAGAATACTTGTTCGTGTTCTCAAGTACGGTTTGTACCCTCTTACCCTGATCGTCACCGCATTCTAGGAGCAGGAGTCCCCCCGGCCGCAGAAACCGGTGCGCACCCTCTACTATCTCGGTGATGAACCGAAACCCGTCCTCGCCACCGTCGAGAGCGATATGCGGATCGAAATCCCGCACCTCGGGCTGGAGATTTAGAATGTCGCTGCTCTTGACGTAGGGTGGATTTGATACGATCGCATCGAACGGCCCATGACTGCCCAAGCTTCCCAGCATGCTTCCCGCGATACACACGACCCGGTCTCCGAGACCGAACCGCCGTACGTTCTCCTCGGCGAGCATAAGCGCTTCATCTGATATATCCACTGCAATGACCCGCGATTCCGGTAGTTCGCATGCAATGCTGATCGCGATCACACCGCTGCCTGTACCGAGGTCTGCCACGAGAGGTGCAGCGAGTTTTCCGAGGAAGTCGACCGCGATCTCCACGAGCATTTCCGTTTCCGAGCGGGGAATGAGCGCCCTGTGATCCACCTTAAGGGTAATCTCTCTGAAGTCGGATGTTCCGAGGATGTGCTGGAGCGGTTCGTGAGCGAGCCTCCGTCGGTACAGGTTACGGAAGCAGCTCCGCTCCTCATCAGATACCAGTCGTTCAAACGCCAGGTACAGCCCGAGCCGTGAAAGTCCGAGGACGTCTCCGAGCATCCGTTCGACCTCCAGACGGGCGTTTTCAAAGCCCCTGCTTTCCAGGTGCTGAGTCGAAACGTTGATCAAGTCGATTACCCGCATGGCATTCCAGAATGTTTATCCGACTGGTTTTCCGATCTGTTCCTCGAGTGCGTTCCGCTGGTCTTCAAGCCTTATTGCCTCGATCAGTTCGTCGAGACCACCGGCAAGAATACCTTCCAGCCTATGGAGCGTCAAACCGATACGATGATCGGTGATCCTGCCCTGCGGGAAATTGTACGTTCTGATTTTCGCCGAACGGTCACCGGAACCAACCATCGATTTTCTCTGTTCACTGCGTGAATTGTGCTGTGCAGCCCGTGCCCGGTCGTAGAGTTTCGCCCGGAGCACTTTCATGGCCTTCGTCTTGTTCTTGAGCTGGCTCTTTTCGTCCTGGCACGACACCGTGATCCCCGTAGGAATATGGGTAATACGAACCGCGGAGTCGGTGGTGTTCACACTCTGACCGCCGGGGCCGCTTGACCGGTACACGTCTATTTTCAGGTCGTTTGAGGCAATTTCGACCGTGATGTCTTCTGCCTCCGGCATGACCACGACCGAAGCCGCCGATGTGTGGATACGCCCCTGCGATTCGGTAACCGGGACCCGCTGGACCCGGTGCACACCGCTCTCGTATTTCAACTGCGAATAGACATCTTCACCGGCGATCGAGAAGATGATTTCCTTGACTCCACCTGCTTCCGCGGGGGACGTCGACAGTTCTTCGACTTTCCAGCCCCTCGAATCGGCGAAATGGCTGTACATCCGGTAGAGTTCGGCCGCAAAGAGCGCCGCTTCCTCTCCACCGGTACCGGCCCTGATTTCAATAATGATATCTTTGCCATCGAGGGGATCATTCGGCAGGAGCATGATCTTCATGTCATCTTCGAGCTCGGCGATTTCCTGTTCGAGCGTCTGTGCTTCTTCTTTCGCGAACTCGAGCATTTCACTGTCTTCTTCCTCGTCGATGATCTTGAGGGCATCGTTCAATTCGGCACTTTTTACCTGGTAGGCTTGAAATACCTTGACTTTCGGTTCGAGATCGGCATGCTCTTTGGCGATTTTCGAGATGAGCGATGGATTCGCAAGCACCTTCGGGGAAGACAGTTGCTCGCCCAATTCCTCGAAACGGGTAACGAGATTTTTCATCGACATGATCAGGCTTGAACTCATCGTTGTCCCTCCTCTGTTTCGAGGGCGGCCTTGAGTGCGCACAGGGCGACTTCGAGCATGTCATCGTCAGGCTGACCGGTTGTCAGCCTCTGCAGCCAGAGACCCGGCTGTATGAGAATCCTCACGAAACTGTTCGAGTAGAATTTTCCCGACAGTTTCAGAAGTTCATACGATATCCCGGCAATAACCGGCAGGACCATGATATGGGTGGCAAGCCGCTGAGGGAAACTCTGCAGATGTCCAAAAATCAACGGGAAAGCGGAATCGGCCAGCCCGAAAAAGAAGATGCTGAAGAGTGCGACGATCAGAATGAATGAAGTCCCGCAGCGGGGGTGGAATCGACTTTTTGTGCGAGCGGTCTCGATATCGAGCGTTTCGGCGCTCTCGAAGGCGAAAATACTCATGTGTTCGGCACCGTGATACCTGAAAACGCGCTTGATATCGGGCATTTTCGTCACCAAAAACAGGTAGATAAGGAATAAGAGCAGGCGGATCGTTCCGGCGACCAGGTTGAAGAGCAGTGCGCCTTTCGCCAGTCCGAGCAGCGTTGCAATATAAATCGGGAGGGTGAAAAAGACGAGGAGCACAAGCGCAATAGCAAAGACGAACGTACCGGCGAGGAGGATAGTATTCTTGATTCTATTCCACCTGGAATCGGTCTTCCCCGCGCTCTTGTCTTCATAGCGTATCTGAACATCGGCCGACCAGTTGAGGGTATCGAGACCGATGAAGAGCATTTCGAAGAAGTTTATCGCACCCCGTAGTATGGGAAGGTTGAGATAGCGGTGACGGTCGATGAATGAGGTAAAGGGCTGCTTCTTCAGTTCTATAGTGCCATCGGGCAGCCTGACCGCGGTAGCAATGGCTTTTTTCGAGCGCATCATGACGCCCTCGATGACCGCCTGTCCTCCCACGTTCCTGTCGATCGACTCCGCCGGTTTCGACGGTTGCTTTTCTTCTCGCTGCGATGTTCTAGTATTTTCCATGTCCGGAACCGAAAGTGTGAGTACTTCGATGAATGTATGACCGGGATGCCCGCCGATTCATGTTCGCGAACACCTCGTAACAACAAAATAAGGCCTCACCGTACAGCATGCGGAAAGGCCCTATCCCCTTATACAGAAAGCATCTAATTTTCTGATTCTTCTTCTTCCGTATGTTCTTCCGTAAGACCGTATTTCTTGCGGAACCGCTCAACACGACCGGCGGTATCGATAATCTTCTGCTTGCCCGAATAGAACGGATGGCAGTTTGAACAGATATCGACGTGCATATCGCCGCGCGTTGACTTGGTTGTGATGGTATTTCCGCAAATGCAGGTAATGGCGCTCTCTTTGTATTGAGGATGGATATCCGGCTTCATTTTTAAAGCTCCCCTGAAAAGAAGATGTTGTCTTTCAAAGTTTAAAAATATAACTATTTTAGTTTCCAATGTCAAGGGTTAAACGGTTGGCATCACACAAATTTCGTCCCGTTCCCTCATGTCCATTTTTCCGCCCGGTTATTCCGCCTCAAAGAAACGGTCATCGGTGCCGCCTTCCCTGACCATTCTGACGACAATCTTTTTACGGTAGCATCGTGGGCAGCGACCTTCGAACGCTGTTCCCTCCTTGTTCAGGTATATGCGGGAATAAACATTGCAGCACCTGAAGGTAACACCGATGAACGGTCTCTTTTTCATGATCGCATTCCTGAAGAGTTCTGAGTCTTCATGTCCGTACTACAAGGTACCACGGATAGGTTGTATATGGCAAGCAGAAATTTGTATGTAGCTGATAATAAAGAGGAAACGAGTCGTTTAGTGCTGTTGCATTTTACCGGTAAGCACCGGCGAATTTCCGACGAATATTCGTGGCGGACGTTATTCCCTGCGTGTGTGACGCCTGGTTTTGGAATATACTATTGACACGCTTCAAGCATACTGTTAATCACGTCTGACATGCCGCGAATCATGTATGATATGCCTTCCTTTTGGCTTACACAGACCGACAGGCGGCGGTACAGAACGCCGGCGGGACTCTCCACCTTTTTTACCTGTTGACAAAGAATGTGTGCAGGGCTATATATAACGAGACATACGAAAGCAAAGGAGATGCAATGGAATTGATACAACTCCTGGCCGCGCTGCTCGTTGGATTCGTTATCGGATTCGGCGCGGCCTTTATACTCAAGGTACTCAATACGCAAACAGCCCGTGAGCTTGCCGGTACTATCCTCGAAGAGAACGATATCCGCCGGCAGGAGAATACCAATACGGTCATTACGACGGTAAAGGCACAGTTCGGCGAGATCTGGCCGGAGATGCTTACGCAAACAACGGATATGGCGAAGCAGAAGCTGGAGGCGGAACGGGAAGTCAACACCCGTGAACTCGACGGAAAAAAGGCCCTCATCGACAAGCAGCTCGCCAATATCACCGCCGAGCTGGATAAGGTGTCACAGCTAGTGAACAACCTCGAGAAAGACCGTGAAAACAAATTCGGCGAGTTGACCAAACAACTCGAAATGACCGGCAAACAGACTGCCGAGCTCATTCAGTCAACGGGAACCCTGCGTGAGGCGCTCGCGAGCACAAAAATCCGCGGTCAGTGGGGAGAGCGAATGGCGAAAGACATCCTTGATATTGCCGGTTTTATCGAGGGCGTAAACTATGTGAAGCAAACGGCCATCGAGGGGAAGAGTAATATCCCCGATTTTACCTTTTTTCTTCCCCGCGAGTTACGGCTGAATATGGATGTGAAGTTCCCCTTTAACAATTATGTCCGTTTCCTGGAGGCCAACGCGGAAACCGAAAAGGAATCATACCGGAAAAGTTTCCTGCGGGATGTCAAAAACAGGATCAAGGAAATCACCACCCGCGACTATATCGATCCGGAACAAAACACGGTCGATTACGTGCTTCTCTTCATCCCGAACGAGCAGATATATGCCTTCATTTTTCAAGAGGATAGTTCAATCGTCGATGAGAGTCTGAAGAAGAAGGTTGTCATCTGCTCACCGATTACGCTTTTCGCAGTGCTGGCGATCATCAGGCAGGCGGTGGATAATTTCACTTTCGAGCAGACATCAAAGGAAATCATCGGCCTGCTCGGATCCTTCAAGAAACAGTGGGAGAAATTCATCGACGTTTTGACCAATCTCGGAAAACGGATCGAACTTACCCAGAAAGCCTATTACGACCTGATAACCACCCGCAGGAGCGAACTGGAGAAGCCGCTGAACAAAATCGAGGAAATCCGTATCGGTCAGGGAATCACCCCCCGTGAGATCGAAGCCGGAGATGATGACGGAGGTGCATTGTAACCGGTGCCGGTGTTGTCACCGACCGATCCCGCCCGGTTGTATCACCTGTCAGGAAGCCCGGAAGCGCACTGCTCTTGAACCGTTAAAAAAGCGGGGAGACGCCGCCTCAGAATCTTTTACGCGGGTTCCCCGATATCAATCTGCTGTACCCGTGTTTTCAGCAAATCCAAACATCGTTATTCCCGAGGACCCCCCGCATATCGTGTATGAACGCCGGGTCTGGTGTTACCTGGTAGCGCCGCGACCTGATACGGTACTGTCCCGAGGTGGCGGTTTCCAGGTTTAACCAGAGCGGCGTGTCTCCCGGGTGTTTCTCGCAGGTATGGATAATCGTTTCGAGGAATGACTGCTTCATTTCCTTCGTGTTGAACCGGATGTTGACCGCTTGGGTACGTTTGGCGCGTGCGGTATCGAGCGGTTCCAGGGAATTGACGAAGACGCTCGGCTGGTCGGAATTGTCACGGTTGGAGACGCTCCCCTCGATAATAACCATGGAATCTTCGATCACCTGGTCTTTATAATTGTTGTATGCACCGTTCATCAAAAGCACATCAGCCGAACCTTCCAGATCCTCGATCCGGCAGACAATCATGGGTTTGTCATCTTTCTTCGAGGTCTTGCGGGAAACCGCGGTAATGATGCCACCCACCGTGACCGGCGCCTTGTGAGATTTTGTCACCAGGAGTTTTAATGGTGTGGTGAATGCCTTCAATTCCTCCGAATAATCCTCGAGAGGCTGGCCTGAAAACCAGAATCCGAGGACAGACTTTTCATGGGACAGCTTGTCCATCCGCTTCCACGGTTTGATGAGGGGGAGTTGGGGCATGTTGGAAATCTTATCCTGTTGCGTACCCGGTTCACCGAAGAGGTTAAACTGGCCAAGCTCACGTTCACGCTGCTTGTTCTGTGCAATTTCAACGGCCATATCGATTCCGGCGATCATGCGTTCGCGCTCGAATTCCAGAGAATCCATTGCTCCGGCCATGATGAGTGATTCTATCATACGCTTGTTCAGTGACTTGAGCTCCACCCGGAGGCAGAAATCATACAGGTCCTCGAAGGGGCCGCCCTCATTGCGGGCCGTAATGATCGATTCGATAGCACCGTGACCGACATTCTTGATCCCGCCCAGGCCGAATCGAACATTCCCGTCCTCAACCCTGAACTCATCGTATGAACGATTGATATCCGGGGTGAGCACCTCGATGCCCATGTTCCGGCATTCCTCGATCAGAATAACAATTCTGTCGGTATTATCCATTTCCGAAGAAAGCGATGCCGACATAAATTCTGACGCGTAGTGTGCCTTGAGCCACGCGGTTTGATATGCCAGTATCGCATAGCCTGCGGAGTGGGACTTATTGAATCCATATCCTGCGAAGTGTGTCATGAGATCGAATACTTCGGTGGCTGTTTTTTCCGGAATCTTGTTCTTTTGCGCGCCCAGAATGAACTCGTTTTTCATTTTTGCCATGACTTCGGCTTTCTTTTTCCCCATTGCCCGGCGCAGCTCGTCGGCGGTGCCAAGGGAAAAACCTGCCATGACATTGGCAATCTTCATCACCTGTTCCTGGTAGACAATAACGCCGTAGGTTTCTTTGAGAATACCCTCGAGCAGGGGATGCGGGTATTCAATTTTCTTGACACCATGCTTCCGGTCGATGAAATCGTCCACCATGTTCGATCCGAGCGGGCCGGGACGGTAGAGGGCATTCATGGCGATGAGATCGTCGATGCATGAGGGGGTCAGTTTCCGGAGGTAATCGCGCATGCCGGGACTTTCAAACTGGAACACACCCACCGTGTCGCCCCGACTCATGAGTTCGTAGACTGTCGGGTCGTCCATCGGGAGTTTCTCTATGTCGATTTCAGTGCCCTGAGCATTCACCATGTCGACTGCACCCTTGATAACACTGAGGGTTCGCAGGCCGAGAAAGTCGACTTTAAGACACCCGATTTTTTCAGTGTATTCCATCGAGTACTGGCTTGTTGTATCCTCGCCCTGACGGTAGAGGGGGAGGTAATCGGTGCACGGCCCTGGTGTGATGATGACTCCCGCCGCGTGTGTCCCCGCATGACGGGTGAGACCCTCGAGAATGCGGGCGTGTTTGAAGAGCAGGCGGTACAGCTTATCCTTCTTTTCGAGGTCGTGAAGTTCCGGGATGACTTCGAGCGCCTTTTCGAGCGTTGTTCCCAGGTCGTTTGGAATGAGCTTGGCGATCGTGTTCACATCGGCGTATGACATGCCGAGTACCCGCCCGACGTCCCGAACAACCATTTTTGCCTTCATTTTACCGAACGTGATTATCTGGCAGACGTGATCCGAGCCATACTTTTGCTTGACATAATCGATCATCTTACTCCGGTCTTTGTCGGCGTAGTCCACGTCGAAATCGGGCATGCTGACTCGTTCCGGATTGAGAAAGCGCTCGAATATCAAGCCGTACGGTATGGGATCGAGATTGGTGATACCTATGGCGTAGGCCACGATCGAACCGCCTGCCGAACCTCGTGCCGTCCCGACTGGTATCCCCATTTCTCGTGCCGCTCTCGTGCAGTCGTAAATGGCGAGGAAATAATCGGAGAATCCCATTTTTTTGATGATATCGAGTTCATATTCCATTCGCTCACGGTGCTTCCCTGCATCGTCACCATACCGCTCACGCATACCGAGTTTCGTGATATGAGTGAGATACTCATCGGCATTCCCCTCAAAATCGAGCGGTACATCAAAACTCACCGAATGGTAGATGCCGGTTTGAATCTCAATATCACATCGTTCCGCGATGGCAAGGGTGTTTTCAATAGCAGCAGGCACATCGGCGAAGAGCTCTTTCATTTCCTCGGGTGTTTTCAGCCAGAGTTGATCAGTCCCCATTTTCATACGGTTATCGTCATCGAGCATCTTGCCGGTCGAAATACAGAGCAATACATCCTGCGAGTCGGCATGTTCGGCTTTCAGGTAATGGGCATCGTTGGTAGCGACCAGCGGGATGCCGTGCTTTTTTGCTATGACCTGAAGCCCCTCGTTTGCGGTAGTTTCCTCGGGAATGTTGTGGCGCTGCAACTCGAGGAAGAAATTGCCTTCACCGAAGATATCGACATATTCCAGGGCGGCCTGTTCCGCCTGCGCCTCGTGGCCCTGTATGATGAGCTGGGGAATTTCGCCGCTGATGCAGGCGCTCAGGGCGATCAGGCCTTCTGCATATTCCCGGAGGAATTTCTTGTCGACCCGGGGATGATAGTAGAAACCTTCGAAAAATCCGGCTGAGACGATTTTCATCAGGTTCCGATAGCCCTGGTTTGTGGCGGCGAGCAGGACAAGGTGGTTGGCGCCGTCGTTGTTGCCCCGCGCCGAACGTCTCACATTCATGCCTTCGATGGCGACATAAATCTCGGAACCGATAATTGGCTTGATACCGGCCGCGCGTGCCTGCAGGTAGACCTCGATTGCGCCGAACATGTTGCCGTGGTCGGTTATGGCGACCGCGCCCATGTTCCATTCACGGGCAGTTCTGATGAGATCCTTCGGCTTGATAGCGCCGTCGAGCAGCGAATACATCGTGTGCGTATGAAGGTGCACGAACCCGCAGTTGTTTTCCATGACAGCGACCTGTATTTATTTGTTTTATTATAATGTTAGCTGGAAAAAGGAGCATATGACGTGGTTTTCTTTACCCCAACACACAATATATTGTATTTTGAGAAGAAATCAAGAAGAAGATTGTATGTTTTTTTCACGTCCGTTTGTCCTTGACATTCACTTGCCGCTGTGTATACCTTTACTCCATCCGCTTTCAGATTCGGTAACAATCCTGCACGTGGACTGACATGATTACCTCAAAGGAAAGAGTACTAGCCGCGGTTGGGCATACGGTGGCTGACCGGACGCCGATCACCTTCGATGCCGAGAAGGAAGTCTACGACATTCTCTTCCACCATCTTGGCCTTCAAACAAGGGAGGAATTGTTCGATCGACTCCATATAGATACCTGGATGATTCTACCCCGGAATTTCATCTATCCCGAAAGCGAGGACGACCGTGAAGAAAAAGCCTCGATCTGGGGATACAAAACCCGGCGGGCATACTATTCAGGTGGTATCTATGATGAGTTGTGCATGAGCCCGCTTGCCGGGAAAAACGACCTCGCCACTATCGATGAACATCCCTGGCCGGAGACGGGAACCCTCGGTTTTTCCCACTTCCCCGGGGAAGCGGCGCGCCATGCCAACCGTGCCGTAATCGGTGTCTTTACCTGGGGTGCCTACTTTATCGCCACGTTCGTCCGCGGTATGGAGGACCTCTTTGTGGATTTTTCCCTGCGGAAGGAGTATGCCCATCACCTCATCGACACCATCGCGGACAGGAGCCTCATGTTCCTCGGTGAGATGCTGGAATCGTACGGCGATGGCATCGATATTGTCTACATGGCTGACGACTATTGTTCCCAGCTTGCTCCGCTGTTCAGCCCCGCCATGTTCAGGGAATTTGTCATGCCGTACCTTACCCGGGTTGTCGATAAAGTACACGAACATCACAAGAAGTTTCTTCTCCATGTCTGCGGCGCGGTTCGTCCCCTCCTGCCCATGATTATTGAAGCGGGAGTCGACATGCTCGAACCGATTCAGATCCGTGCCGAAGGGATGGATCCGACGGGACTGAAACGTGATTTTGGCCGGGAACTCTGTTTTTACGGTGGTGTCGATCTTCAGGAAACCCTCTGCAAGGGCACTCCCGGAGAGGTCGGACGCGAGGTCAGGCGCCTGATCGACCTGCTTGGCCGTGATGGTGGCTATATCATCGGGCCGGGTCACACGTACATTCAGGTGGATGCTCCCATCGAGAATATATTGGCGATGTACGAGACGGCGTACGAGTATCATCCCTGGTGAACAGGCGCGCCGAATGCAGAGCGAGCGATGGTATGAGGTTTGGTCTAACGCGGTTCCTGGTGACGCATGTTTTCTGAAAGCACTTCCGTTGGGGACAAGTCATGACGGATTGGTTTTTCCGCAGGAAAAAAGAAATATCATACAATATACTATTACACTTTATACTTCTATGCAGAAAGAAAGGATACGTTCATGAAAACATTCAAAGAATACCTGAATGAGAAAGATTCCGTGTACGGCGTGTTTGCTAAGACATCCGACCCACTCATCGTCCGGGCGCTGGGACGGTCGGGTTTCGACTTCGTTATTCTCGATAACGAGCACGGGCCGAATTCCCTGCGCGACACCTTCTCGCTGGTCATGGCGTCCTACCTGGCCGGCGTGTACCCGATCGTTCGGGTGGGAAAACTTCTCGACATCGATATACAGCGCACGCTCGACCTGGGGATCGCCGGGATACAGATTCCCCAGATTCAGAGTGGCGAGGATGCACAACTGGTGCAGAAATACACGAAATTCTTTCCCCGGGGAAAGCGCGGAGTCTGCCCGTACGTGGCGGCGGCTGACTGTGGATTCATCGAGAGTTCCGAGTATTTTGCGGCGCAGAACGAGGTGTCGGTCATCATCCATATCGAGGGTGTCGAAGGAATCAACAATTTTGAGAGCATCATCGCTGTCGAGGACATCGATGTCATTTTTATCGGGCCGTACGACCTTTCGCAGTCGCTCGGGATTCCCGGGCAGGTCAACGATCCGAAGCTCATCAAGGAGATCGAAAAACTTGTTGCGCGTTGCAGGGAGGAAAACAAGCATGTCGGTATATTCACCGATAACGTGGAGACTGCCCACCGGTACCGTGATCTCGGTGTCAAGTACATCGCTGTCTCGGTTGATGTCCGCATTTTTGGCAGGGCGTGTAGCGATCTTGTCGAACAGCTTAACGAACGATAGTGCCCAGCCTATATGCTACAATTGAACAGTTGATTCGATTCTGAAACATCAAGAGGGAGAGGGCTGACCAGTGAAAACATTCGATAAAATCATGTGCGTGACTGCGGTGGCGGTCTTGCTGGCGATGGTTCCGGCAGTCACATCAGATGCCCAGTCGTATCTGAAGGCTGGTGAAAAGAACATGCAGTGGTGGCGCGATGCAAAGTTCGGATTATTTGTACACTGGGGACCGGTGAGCCTGAAGGGTACCGAGATCGGCTGGTCTCGCGGCGGCGAACGTCGCGGCAGGGAGGGCACGGGCACCATACCGGTCGAGGTCTACGACAACCTGTACCGGGAGTTCGATCCCACCAGGTTCAACGCCGACGAGTGGGTGGAGATCGCAAAAGCCGCCGGCATGAGGTATCTCGTCTTCACTTCCAAGCACCATGACGGTTTCAGCATGTTCGACAGCGAGGCGACAGGCTACAAGATCACGAGTCCCGATAGCCCGTTCGGTCGCGATGTCGTCGGTGAGCTGGCGGAGGCCTGTCACAAGGGCGGTCTCAGGCTCGGTTATTACTACTCGCCGGTTGACTGGTATCATCCGGACTATCGTACGGAACGGCACGACAACTACATACGGTTCATGCACCAACAGGTACGGGAGTTGTGTTCGAACTATGGGGGGATCGATATAATGTGGTTTGATGGCCTCCAAATACATCCGATGAGCGGAAGCGGTGGAGAAGCTTACTACGATCCGTCGTGGGTGAAGGACTGGGATTCGAAGCGCCTGTTCAGGATGATGCGCAGCTTGCAGCCCCGCCTCATTGTCAATAACCGCTGCGGACTGGAAGGCGATTTCGATACCCCGGAGCAGCACGTCGGCTTCTTCCAGACCGGCCGTGCCTGGGAATCCTGCATCACCCTCTGCCGGCAGTGGGCGTGGAAGCCGAACGACCGGATGAAATCCCTCGAGGAGTGTATACGAATCCTCGTCCAGACGGTCGGCGGTGATGGCAATCTCCTCCTGAACGTGGGACCCATGCCGAGCGGCGAGATTGAGCCGCGTCAGGTTGAGCGCCTCCGTGAGATCGGTGCGTGGCTGAAGGTTAACGGCGAAAGCATCTACGGTACCCGCGGCGGGCCGGTTTCCCCGCAGAGTTGGGGAGTCACCACCAGCAAGAAGAGAACCATGTATGTGCACGTCCTCGATGTAACCGCCGCGACAGTTGCTCTGCCGAAGATGTCGGGGAAGATTACCGGTGCCGCTCTCATGGATGGTACGGCGGTCGAGTACCGGGCCACTTCTCTCGGGACATTGCTGCACCTGCCATCACCGGGAGAGGAACGTATCGACAGGATTGTCGTCCTTACCTTTGACAGGAAACCGAGTATGTAGGGGACTGGTGACGGCGGATCATTTTCCCGGCGCTGGTCACCTGACTTCTGCGATCTCGTATTCGGTGGAGCAATCGTAATACTCCTCGAGATACCGTATCATGAGGTACGGGTCCTTGGCGTGTATCTTCTCAAAGAGATGTCCGCCCGATCCCAGTTCGGAACGGTTCTTTGGCAGACCGCCCGGCAGAAGGTTTTCCGTTTTTATCATGTCGAGGGAAGCCGTTTCTATTGCCGCGATATCCCCTCCGGCGAGAATACCGATGTCGGGGACGAGGGACGGGGAACTGAATCCCCAGCAATCGCAGTACATGGTGATATTGGTCAGGAAATTGATGAACAGGAGATCCTCCGGCCTGAAGTTCTTCAGAAACGCCGCGGTCACGAGCGCCATGCCCCGTGAAAAATCCTTGAACTTCCTGCCCTCCATGGTGATCGCCCCCTCGGGGCATGCCATGACACAATGCTGACAGTAGGTACAGTGGTGAAAGAAAAATTCGATCGCCCGGTCTTCCTTCAGTGTCTTGATCGCCTCATTCGGGCATGATTCCACACACTTGAGGCAGAACGTGCAGGCATCATGATCGTAGACGAGTCCCCCTTCGAGCATGTGGATTTTGCGTCGTGACTCCGTTGGTATCAATCCCATTGCGATGTTCTTGAGCGCTCCCCCGAAACCGCAGTCGCCATGTCCCTTTACATGAGAAAGATCGATGAAAACATCGCTTTCGAGTGCCACGCCCGAGAGCAGAACCTCGTCGAGTTCCCTCAAACCGATGGTAACGTTCCGGTAATCCTGCCCGCTTTCACCGAAACACGATACCACAGGGCAGCCGAGCACCTCCTCGGTATACCCGCGGGGAATACCGTTTTCCGGGGGATTGCCATCGATGACCCGTACCGATTTTGCCCCGGCATCCTTCACCGCTTCCACGAGCATGCGGACAAAGAGCGGGTGTATGGTGGTAAATCTGACATCACCACCGAAATGCATTTTGTTTAC
>CAYWBT010000047.1:0-17198 GCA_964456585.1 uncultured bacterium | reverse complement strand
GGTACGGCGGGTACCCGATAATCACAACGTAACCTGACTATAAGACATAGTTTGCCGTCAGGAGGATTGGTTATGAAAACAACCGTATTTTTGATTTTCGGGATACTGCAGGGTCTTTCACTGGGAATGATTATCTTCCTCGAATTCAGCGCGCTCAATCACATCGCGGGGGAGCGCGTTATCGGCATGGATTCGCAGATCATGCTGAGTTGTGCCTTTCCCCTCTTTCTCGTGATCGTTGAATACATCATCTACACTAAGCGCGCGTAGCAGCAAGAGGCGCTCTGCTCTCAAGCGATACATCCAACGATCCGCGCATACGGCCGCTCTCTCCCTCCATATCTCTAAAAAAACAATCAGACAAACGTCTTGACAAGGTAGCAAAATATTAGTATACAGTGAAAATGAAGTATGCTGAACATTCAGGTGTGCCCGATGGTTCGCCCCGAACCCGGGCATCACCGGCCCCTTTATCCGTGTCATGATCGGTGGCGGCGAGTTTGAAAAAAATCGATTGAGGGGGGGAGGGGGGAGAATTATTGGAAATAATGCTGAAGAAAAACCAAGCAGTGTTAGGCTTGAATAATGACACATAACGATAAAATTGACTTTTTCTCAAGGGATTTGCTTTTTATTAACATATGGAAAATAGAAACATGAAAGAAGAATTTCAACAATTAACAAAAAGATTGCACTCTATTCAGTTCTTCCCCGATCATCTAAATAATATCAGACTGTATCACTGTTTATCAGTTCTTGAAAATTATATTTATGGAATTATATCACAATATGATCGAATAAATGAAAATAGTTCAAAAATATTTAACTTTGATTCACGGTCAACTTCAGATATGGTTTCTGCTCAAATTAATTTAGATATTTATTATTACACGCTAACGTGGGATAAAATATTAAAAGTTTATGAGAAATTCCAACAACTAATAAATACATTACAAAGAGATACCAATTCTATATCAGGTGATTTCAAAAAAAATTATAGAATTATAAATAATAAAATGCTTCGTTTATTAAAAACTATGAAAAAAGCAAGGAATGAATATGAACACCCTTCGCTAGAACCAAACATAGTTGGAAATATAGTTGAATGGGGCACATTAACGGTACGGTCTAATGGAGATATTGAAAAACACGTGGGGGGTGCACAATTTTCAGTTGTTAAAAAAGCACATATTGATAGGTTGAGAAATATCTGGCGTGATCTAATGGATCTTTTTATACAGAATTTTTCAAATAAGCATTCTAATGAAGATTTGGATAAATTAAAAAAAAATATTGAGGGAAATATCGATAATATTATAAAGGAATATAACCAAAATATACATGATAATAAAATTGATGAAGCAAATGATATATTGGGAGATTTTTTAGCGGCTGAGAAATACCTTCAAA
The DNA here is from genome assembly GCA_964456585.1 of uncultured bacterium. Classification (GTDB taxonomy): domain Bacteria; phylum Latescibacterota; class Latescibacteria; order Latescibacterales; family Latescibacteraceae; genus Latescibacter. Next base: position 15,788 of record CAYWBT010000047.1, on the reverse strand, counting down.
ATGAAGGTTTGCCATTATCTCGAAATATTAGTACAAGTTTTTATTCGAATATATTTAAAGAAAGAAACACGTAAAATTATTTCAGACGTCCAAGGATTTGTCGCCTTTCTTATACTCGTTGGGTAGGATTTAGTTTTACGATACAGTTTACAATGACTTATATCGTAGGCCCAACAGTGTCATCCCAATTTTCTCACCCCACCAAAAATTCACCACTCGATACCGTCCACCGACAGGTGCGTCTGGGCGGGTTCATCGCCGAGCCGTGCCGCCACGATCATGTCCTCGCGCGCCCGCTTGAAATCCTGCAGGCTGGTATACGAGAGCCCGCGGGCATAGTAGGCGTCCGCCCGTGTCGCGTCGAGGTCGATCGTTCGGGTGAAGTCCTCCACCGCCCGGGGGTAGTCCCCGAGGCTGTCGTAACAGTTTCCGCGGCTGAAGTAGTAGCCGATAGTGTTCGGATCGAGCTCGATGGCCTTCGTGTAGTCAGCGATTGCCTCACGGTAGCGGTCACGCTCGAACAGAAGGCCGCCGCGAATGCTGCGGAAGCGCGGATCGTCGGGATTCATCTTGATCGCCAGTGAATAATCCTCGAGGGCGCGCCCGAGGTTTCCCATCTTGTGGAAGCATTTCCCGCGGGCGAGGTAGTTGGCGGGGTTGTCGGGCTGCAGCTCTATGGCGTGGTTACAGTCCGCGATGGCCTCGCGGTGCATGCCGGACTCGCTGTAGCTGTACCCGCGCAGGACATAGAGCCGCACGTTTCTCAGGTCGTTGTAGATCGCGAACGTATAGGCATTGATTGCGGCCTTGAAATCCCCGGATTTGAACGCGACATTAGCTTTCTCAACCCATGTGGATTCAGCCTCTCCGTCGGGTGCGGGACGGCGGTCTCCGCGGAACATGGGGGCGAGCTGTGATGCGAGCAGGACGATGATGACGATGACGATGACATCGAGCAGGATCATGCCCAGGATTCGTTTGTTCGCCGCTGTGGGATGGAACATGCGAGGCTTGTGCGGTTGCTTCGCGGCTTGAGCGCGGGGGCTTCCTGCCGGTGGTCTCGGAGGACTTTTTGCTGGTGGGGTGTTGGCAGGATTTGGGCGCGATCGCTCGCGTCGTTTCTGTGCGTCGGCAAAGTTTCCGCTGCTGAGCCGGTGATCCCGAACCTTCTGAAAGGCATCGTTGATTTCCTGCAGCTTGTCCGCCGCCTTTTTCTGGAGGCGGGGATCACGGGAGAAACGGTCGGGATGCCAGATTTTCGCCATGTCGCGGTACGCCTGCTTGATGTCTTCATCAGAGGCGCCGTAGTCGATTCCGAGTATCTTGTAGTATTTGTCGATATCGCTCATGTCCCCACCCCTTCGGTGCGCCCGTGCGTGTGAGCGCACGAAATCGGCGTCCATGGTAGAACGTACCACGGCGAACCGCTGTTTCAATCACCGTAACGGTTATGGGTAATATTGCACATCGGTTGGCATTCTGTCAACCATCTTTACGGCGGTCAGGAAAAGATCGACTCGTCGATCCGGTCGGCGCAGGGTGAGGGTGCCGCCCAGTCGTCCGACGCAAGTGCCGCCCAGTCGTCCGGAAAGAGATGTTATTGTGCTGAGTATCCAGGGAGTCATGATTTTGCGCCATGACGCCCGTTCCGGCATGAAAATAGTTATAATAACCCTCATATATTTGTATTATCTTCTGTCCTATCCCACTACGTTCATACCCAATATCAGAGGAGAAAAAATGTTACGGAAGGTTATGCTCACCTGCTTCGTGTTCCTTATCGCCATGCCTTTTACCCTCACCGCCCAGGAGCCGCTGCCCTACAGCCAACTCGATCCTCGGCAGTACAACCCGGCGGTCGATCCCAACATCGACCTGTTCATCGGTCACTGGAAAAATTCCATGCCGCGAAACATTCACGGCTCCCTCGTGGTGCGGGACATCCTGACCCGATCAACCGGCGATCCGCTGCATCCCACGGCGAAGGGAGCGGTATTGACCCTGCTGAAATCGGTGAGTTTTGCTGTGCTCGAACCGCATGCCCGGACAACACCGTCAAAACTCGAACATGAACAGGAACTCTACTATATCTTTTCGGGACAGGGAACAGTAACCTCCAAAGGGAAAACTGTTGAACTCCGCGAGGGAACCGGCATCGTCATGCCGCAGGGTGTTGAGTTCACCCTGGAAAACACCGGCAACGAACCGCTTACGATGTACCTCGTTGTGGAACCGACCCCCGAGGGATTCAAGCCGATGACCGAGATGAAAGTGACCTACGAATTCGACCGCCCGCAGGGAATAAGCGTTCACTGGGCAAACATCGACCGTCCCGTGCTCGGGGGAGGCACCGCCACGATCGGAGGTTTCACCGCAGTCAAGATAGATCCGATGACCATGGCCCAGCCGCACAGTCACGGTGCCGGGGTCGAAGAGGTCTGGATCGCAATCAAGGGTGATATCAAGCTCCATATGGGCAAACAGCTCAGGAACCTGCCGGTCGGATCGGCGTACAAGATTCCGGCGGACGGCATCACCGCACACGCCAACATCAATTTCAGCGATACGCAGGCCAAGCTCATCCACATGATGAAAAACATCCCCCACGAAGTGCATCCTTACAGCATGCTCAATCCAAAGCTGCTCGATCCCAAGGTCGATCCTCCCATCGACATGTTCATGGGGAACTGGCGCGATTCCATGCCGCGTAACATCCACGGTTCCCTGGTGGTACGGGACATCCTGACCGCGCTGGAAGGCGATCCCCTGCGGCCCGCGACGAAAGGTGCGTGCCTGACCGACCTGAAGAGCGTGAGCTTCGCGACACTCGAGCCGCACGCATCGACCATGCCGACGACGCTTACGGGAGAGCAGGAAATCTTCTATGTCGTTTCTGGAGAGGGAACCATTTCAACTGCCGCCGGATCAACTTCAGAACTCCGTGATGGTATCGGCATCCTTATGCCGCCGGGTGTCGAGTATCTTATGAAGAACACCGGGAAGGAAATGCTTACCATGTACCGGGTCGTGGAACCCATACCGGCCGGATTCACTCCGAAGAAAGACATGGTCGTTTCGGATGAGTATGTGGGAGCTCAAAGCATGAGCGTGCACTGGTCGAACATCGACAAGCACCTCTTTGGGAAGGATGACGGCCTCGCGACGCTTCTCGGAATCGCCCCGATCCTCCTCGATTCGATGACCCTGGCGCAACCGCACAGCCATAACGAAGGGATCGAGGAAGTGTGGGTTGCAGTCAAGGGCGATATCCGGGTGCTTCTCGGTAAACAACTCCGCAACCTGCCGGTTGGAGCGGCCTATAAAATACCGGCGAACGGTATGACCGCGCACGCAAACATCAACGCCAGCGACAAACCGATCAAGCTTATATGGATTATGAAAGTGCCAGCTACGCGGTAAACCGGCGTTATCCGCCACGAGTGGTATGTATACGTGCTCTCCCTTCCGGTCAGGGGAGATTCAGGCGGGGAATGTGTCTTATGATGAAGGCATCATGGCCGGAACATTCTCTCATACGTATACGGGGAGGAATGGGAACAGTTTGCCCAGTTCCTTCCGGGTAATACGGCGTTGCCATTCGTTCCCGTATTCGGAGAGTTCAAACGTTTCAACGGTGTCGTAATCCCTGCCGTACCACGCTCTCGTTTCCCCCGGGAAACGGTTCGGGAGCTCTTTTCTGATCCGGGCTTCCAGCCACTGCCGCCGCGCTTTCTCCGCTTTCGGAACCTCCCCGAGGGCACCCCGTGTCCAGGGCAGCCATTCGTAAAACTGGCTGGTCATCTCGTGGAGCGCATCGATTTTCTTCTCGAAAACGTCATCGATGGGTACGATCACATCCGGACGAAACGGATGCGGCATAGCAAACGTGTCTTCAAGGTAGAAGTAAACCGGGCTCTTTCTCAGTGCGGGGACATCGGGGCACACATTAGGCACCATGACTTGGTAGGCGGTGTCCTGGACGAGCATGCCGGTATAACGGTGATCGGGATGGTAGTCCCCGGGACGGTGCGAGATGACGATATCGGCCTTCCATTCCCGTATGCGCCGGATCAGTTCCTTTCGCAGGGAAACCGTCGGCTCGATTTCGCCATCATGTATGTCGAATATCTCGAATGCGGTAATGCCCAGTATACTGTCCGCCCGACGCACTTCCTCACGGCGTACCCGGGCGAGTTCTCCGCCGCTCATTTCATGATGGCCGATGTCGCCGTTGGTGGTCGAGATAAACTTGACCCGGTGACCGTGCTGAATGAATTTTGCCGCCGTGCCACCCGCATAATACTCGCAATCGTCCGGGTGCGCGCCGATAACCATAACATTCAGGGTGTGTGCGTCATCCATGGCAGGGTACCAATCCTTTGAACGTAGAATGGGCGAGTGTACACCATTGTTGTCTGTCGCATTCTCTCGTGCATCGCGGGCTGGGATACATGTACTGTGCAACAACGACCATCACTTGTCCCTTGAGTTGAAGTACTCCTTCAGAATTTCTGCATGGTCAAATGCCAGCGGAGCGGGGAGATCATCCGGGCCGAACAAACCCACTTCCCCGGCATCGTCACCGGCAACGGGAGTTCCGGTGCTCTTCGCGGTGTAGACGATTGTAATCGTATGAAATCGCGGATCTCTATCGGGATTGGAATAGGTATGAAACTGACGGAGGTCGCTGATCTCGAGATTCGTTTCCTCTCTCATTTCACGCCTGGCGGCATCTTCCGCGCTCTCGCCATAATCGATGAAACCGCCCGGAATCGCCCAGCCCGGCGGATCATTCTTTCGCTTGATCAGTACTACCCTGCTGTCGATATCGATGATAACATCGACTGTCGGCAACGGATTTTTGTACGCTTCAGTTGCGTGTCCGCATCGCGGACAAATTTTTCTGATCAGCATGACAGCGCCTTCGTCCCCCAGCGGTTTCTATCGAGCAAAATACAGGGTGTCGCATATTACGAACACCTGTGATAGAGGTGCTTTGGTGTTTGTAAGGCGACAATATTTGTCCCGTTATATTCCCTGCTCCAGAAAATCCGGAGCAGGGAAACATCGTTCCACGAATTATTAGATTTAATATACGATTGGGGCGGGGACAAAGGCAAGACAATCCGGTTACATCGTTGCCGTGATAAACCTTTTACGAAATATTGCTGAACAATTCAGTAGAAAGGTACCTCTCGCCAGTATCGCAGCCAATTGTAACGATCAGTTTACCCGCGTTTTCTTTCCGTTTTGCGACCTTGATAGCAGCGGCAACATTAGCGCCTGCACTGATACCGACCAGTATCCCTTCGAGGCGGGCGAGGTTCTGTGATGTTTTCATCGCTTCAACGTTCCCGACCGTGATTATCTCGTCGATAATGTCCGTGTTGAGAACCTTCGGAATGAAGCCCGCGCCGATACCCTGAATTTTATGCGGGCCGGGATTTCCGCCAGAAAGGACGGGTGAATCTTCCGGCTCAACCGCAATAATTTTGATCTTGGGATTATATGTTTTCAGTACTTCCCCGACACCGGTCAGGGTGCCGCCGGTTCCGACTCCCGCCACGAAAATGGCAACGTTCCCTTCCGTGTCACGCCAGATCTCCTCGGCGGTTGTTTTCCGGTGAATGTCCGGATTCGCGGGATTCTCGAACTGTTGGAGTATGACTGCACCATCGGTTTTTGCAGCAATTTCTTCCGCTCCTTCGATTGCGCCCTTCATACCCTGATTTGCCGGCGTAAGCACCAGTTCCGCACCGAGGAATGCCAGAAGCTTTCGCCGTTCGATACTCATGCTTTCCGGCATGGTGAGGATGAGCCGGTATCCTCTCGATGCACAGATAAACGCGAGTGCGATACCGGTGTTCCCGGACGTCGGCTCGACCAGGATCGATGCGGGGCCAATGGTTCCGTTTTCTTCCGCCATCCTGATCATGTTGAGACCGATCCTGTCCTTGATCGAAGACAGGGGATTAGCACTTTCCATTTTGAGGGCTATTTGATTGCCGTTGTTGATGATGCGGTTCAACATTACCAGCGGCGTATTTCCAATTGTTTCTGTGATGTCATGATAGATCATGATTGCATGTACCTTTCACTAGAGAGATGTATTATGTTCCCTTCAGCACAAACATTCCCGTAACCGCACATGTATTTGCAAACGGATTGACCAGCAGCGAATGCCGCCACTTTCCGAACATAAGATATTCCTCCCTGATAATAGTGATGTTTACCGAACGGCAATAGTGTTTAAAATCCTTGATGGTAAGGGGATGAATATTTGGCGTATTATACCATTCAAAGGGAAACGAGTCCGATTTCGGCATCCTTCCCCCGATGAGAAAGCGCCACCTGAGCAGCCAGTGCCCGAAGTTTGGGAAACCAACTATTGCATAGTTTCCGATCCTGAGCATCTCGCGCAGTACCATACCCGGCTTCTTGATGACCTGGAGCGTCTGGTTGAGAATGGCGTAATCATATGACTTGTCAGGATAATCAGCCAGGCCTTCATCGAGGTCGCCGAGGGTGACCGAGAGACCGCGCTCCAGCCCGCAGAGTAAGTTCCGTTGATCGATGTCGAAGCCTCGTCCAATAACCTTCTTTCTTTCAATAAGTTCAGCGAGAAGACCACCGTCACCGCACCCGAGATCCAGCACGTGCGAATTCTCCGGAATGATTGAGATTATAAGGTCGCGGTCTGCGCGAATGAGTTTGCTGAAATCGTGTTCCATGCTCTCTCCTGAAAGAAATTCTCGTTACTCCCCGGCAGCTTTTTCTGAAAAAGGGAAAACCAGCCGATAGTCAATAGAGCGGTATTCTGCCTTCCCTCCCGGGAGTCATGGCGACAATTGTGTCGCCAATCCAGTCGATGGCGAAGGGCGTCTCATATCCGGGAGCATCCTCTTCGGTATGCCGTTTTGTCTGGTCGAAGGTTATCTCGACCTTCGCCCCGGAAACCAGGGTTCCCAGCGAGAGTTCGTCGCCGTGCCATGCGGGAGTGTACGTCGTCCCATTTGCCCGGAGGGATATGGTTTCCCGCTCGATCCAGACGGGAATGCGCACTAATACTTTGCACGGCCGCACTGCTTCAAGGTTGACACGTCCTGATTGCGGGATATCAGAGCGGATGGCAAGCCATTCGGTATCGGCGGGAAACAGCATGTTGACATGACAGGTCCCATTATGGTGGGATACTATTGCATGGTATGCCTCGGTCATGCTCTGGAGGGCGCCGCCCATAAGGTCGGTATGGTAGTGCTGGTAACCGTTGGGTGTCGTGAAGACAAACGCGCCCCGTGCCCGCCTTTGCATGTCAGTGTACACGATTTCTTCCGTATCGGGCTCGTCCGACTGTTCGATCCAATCGGTATTCACTACCTGGGCGGCGAGCAGGCCGTTTCTGATGAAGCACTCCGCCTCACGGAAATATTCCGGTGTGCCGTTCAACCCGAGGAGTAACGCCGATTCGATGTAGTCTCCCGTGTTATTCGCCTCTCCGGAATCGTAGTGCCAGTGGTTTGGATCATCGTATGTTTTATACTCCTTCGCCCAACCGTAGGAAGTCCGCCAGGGACGAAGACCATTCTCGTACAGGCGGCGTCCGAGTGTGGAATAGCGTTGTTCGCCGGTGAGGAATCCGAGGTCGATCAGGCCGGTCATGGTTCCCTGTGTCGAGTGAAGATGGTTTCCCGACGCTTCCTTTAAGCCGCCGTCCGGGGTGAAGGTTTCCCTGATGTTGACATCTGCAAACCGCCGGGCGAGTTCAACGCCGAGCTCATCTCCCGTCAGGCGATAGTAATTGAGGAGCGCCCTGATCAACCTTCCGGAGCACATGTTCAACTGGGTCGGATCAAAGCTGCCAAAACCCGAGGTGCCGATCGATCCGGAAGGAAAATGCCCCGTAGCCCGCGTGACCTTCTCGATCGCGCGGACGAATTTCCCGGCCAAGTCAGCCGATTCGCTGTCACCCTTCCACGACGCCAGCCCGAGGAGTCCGAGGAGCACCTCCCGGCAGTTGTGAATCCACCCGTTCTGAGCGGGGCCGTTGGGTGTCATGTGAAACGGCATGGTAAACTCATTGTCGAGACAGTCATGGAGATAGCCCCTGAACGCGGCATCCGCTGCATCGTCCGGTTCAAAGGGACACACCGTGGCGGTAACTGCGAGCGCATCAACAAACCGTCCCACCATGTGGGGGCATCCCCAGTCGATATGCTTCGCCCAGGTCGGGGGATCGGTCAGGTTAAACCGAACAAACGGCAGGCAGTTATACCGACGATCGATGGCGCCGTGGTAAATGTGTTCCACACCATACGTCATGAATGTTCTGAGATCGACATCGCGGTATCTGAGGGGATTCAGTACACGCTCCCCCACTTCCCCTTCTGTGAACGCAACCGGCACTGCCAGCGATGAAACAACGGCACACCCGAGGGTTTTTGCGAAAGTTCTCCTGCTTATTCTTTCATTCATGTGTATCTCCCGCGTGCAATCAGGACGGTATGTTTCAGTGCGGTGACAGTATTCTTCATCTTTTTCCCACACTGCTGAGAAAAGAGGTGATAATTCGTACCAACTGCTCGTGCTCCAGGAGAAATGCATCGTGTCCATACGGCGAATCGATCTCGATGAATGACACGTCATGGTCATTGTAGAGAAGCGCCCGGACGATCTCCTTCGACTGCTCGGTGGGAAAGAGCCAGTCCGAGCTGTAGGACACGAGCAGGTACTTTGCCTCGACGCCGGCACATGCTTCATTCAGGGGGCCGTATCGCATCGAAATGTCGAAATAATCCATGGCCTTGGTTATGTAGAGGTAACTGTTGGCATCAAACCGCTCGGTAAAACTATACCCCTGGTGTTGCAGGTACGATTCAACCGCGAACTCCGTCGTAAAGTCGTAACTGAAACGATCGGCGGATTGGAGCCGCCTGCCGAACCTCTCATTCATCGAAGGCTCGGAGAGATAGGTGATATGCCCGATCATACGGGCGGTCGCAAGACCCTGGACAGGCCCCGGTGTGCCATAGTATCTCCCGTTCATCCAGCCGGGATCGGACAGTATAGCCTGACGACCGACCGTGTTGAAGGCGATACCCTGCGCAGAGAGCCGTGAAGCCGCGGCGATACAGATGGCCGAACGCACCATATCCGGATACCGGAATGTCCACTCGATAACCTGAAATCCACCGAGCGATCCGCCGATGACCGCGAAGAGCCGTTCTATGCCCAGGTGATCGATCAGCTTCTTCTGAGCATCCACGATGTCGCCGATTGTGATGAGCGGGAAATCGAGGCCGTAGGGTTCCCCGGTTACGGGATTCGGGGAGCCGGGGCCGGTCGATCCCTTGCAACCACCGATGATGTTCGAGCAGATTACCCAGTACTTCGTGGTATCCAGGGCTTTCCCGGGACCGATCATGTTGTCCCACCACCCGGTACGCTTGTCGTTGGGATGATGAAAACCCGCCGCATGTGCATCGCCGGATAACACATGGGGGACAAGAACGGCGTTTGATCGGTCATCGTTCGGCTCACCGTAGGTTTCATAGACAATGTCGACCGGGCCGAGGACGTTTCCTGATTCCAGTTTCATGGGATTCTCAACGGAACCGAAGGTAAAACGCTGCTCTTTCACCTGGCCAACAGATTTATTATTCATGGAGAAAGTACTCCGTCAAAAAGGTCTTTCATGATGGTTGCCGCTCAACTCGTTACCGTTGTTTCAAGCGCCTGGTCGAGATCGGCGATAATGTCGTCGATATCCTCGATGCCGATGCTCAGGCGAATGAAATCAGGGGAGACACCCGCCTTTTCCTGTTCCGCAGCGCTCAACTGCTCGTGCGTGGTCGAGGCGGGATGGATCACGAGGCTCTTGGCATCGCCGATATTGGCCAGGTGGCTGAAGAGTTTCATGCTCTCGATAAACTTCACCGCCGCTTTTCTGCCGCCCTTGATGCCGAATCCGATAATTGCACCGTGACCGTGCGGGAGGTATTTAGCGGCGAGATGCGACGTCGGCGATGATACCAGGCCGGGATAACGTACCCAGGAAATCTGCGGATGAGCTTCAAGATACTGAGCGACCGCAAGACCGTTCTGTGAATGTCGTTCCATGCGGAGATTCAGTGTTTCCAGCCCCTGGAGGAACAACCAGGCGTTGAACGGACTCATGGCAGGACCCGTATCCCGCAGGGTAAGCACCCGGGCGCGAAGAATGAACGCCAGATCACCGAACGTCTCAACAAACTTGAGGCCGTGGTATGCCGGATCGGGCTCGACAAACGAGTGGAAACGTCCGGACGCGGCCCAGTCAAACGTTCCGGAATCGACAATCAGACCACCGATAGACGATCCGTGACCGCCAATGAATTTTGTCGCCGAATGTACGACGACAGCGGCGCCAAACTCCATGGGCTTCAGGAGGTACGGTGTGGTTATCGTGTTATCGACCACGAGCGGAATGCCATGCCGTTTGCCGATATCCGCGATTTTTTCCAAATCGGCGATCTCGAGCTTGGGATTTCCGAGCGTTTCCGTGTAAAAGGCTTTTGTTTTTTCATTCACCGACCGTTCCCATGCATCGAAATCGTTGGGGGCGACATACCGGACCGTGATACCCATCTTTTTGAGGGTATTGGTAAAGAGACTCACCGTGCCGCCGTAGAGGTCTGTTGAGGAGACGATCTCGTCCCCTGCTTCGGCAAGGGTGAGAATTGTAACCGTCTCGGCCGCCTGCCCTGAGGACACAGCGAGTGCACCAATACCGCCCTCGAGCGCCGCAATTCTCTTCTCGAGTACATCGGTAGTTGGATTCATGATACGGGTGTAAATGTTGCCGAACTCCTTAAGCCCGAAAAGATTGGCCGCATGCTCGGTATCGTTAAACACGAACGACGTTGTCTGGTAAATCGGCACCGCACGGGAGTGTGTTGTACTATCCGGTTCGTGGCCGGCATGGAGCGCCTGGGTAGCAAAACCGGTAAACGCTGATTTCATATTATCCTCCGCTTTCAATAGTATTCATGTTTTAATAGTACCGCTCTTTAACGATTATAAATCGGTACAAGGGGCGGTTAGTTATATGATATACTCCGGTTCTGCAGGTCCCTTGCTTATAAACTTCATATGACTGTCGACCATTTCCTTGAGGGTGATGTTGTCGACGACCTCTTCGATTGCCCCTTTTACGTCCGACCATATTCGGCACATAACACATTCTGAAATGATGGGACATTTATAGTTCCCGGTACAGGGAACGACATCCATCGGGCCTTCGAGGATACGAAGGATTTCGCCGAGGGTAATGGTTTCCGGAGATCGGGAAAGCTCGTAACCGCCTTTAGCGCCGCGAGTACTGGTGACAAGGCCGGCAGCGCGGAGACCATTGAGAATATTTTCCAGATAGCGTTCGGAAATATTCTGGCTGGCGGCTATCGCGCGGACCATCACGGGGCCGGAACCGTATCGCAGGGCAAGCTCAAGAGATGCGCGCGCACCGTATCTTCCTTTTGTAGATATCTTCATGAACACCTTCCGGTAAAATGAAAATCATATATCACAATTTACGTAGGAATTATAATATATTCTGGTGTTTTGTGTTTGGCAAGCACTTTTTTTATTCGTTTTTATTCTTTTTCGGGTGGTAGTAGATGAAATCCTCTACGGAGTTCTTCCACGCGGGATTACGGGAGAACAGGCGGGGGGATGCGGTCGGAGAGATGAATGAACGACACGCTGCACTGGGGGTTAGGGTGTTCCGGCGAATAAGAGCGGTCTCTTTCACGTGGTAAAAGCAGGGGTGAGCGGGCAACGAATGGAATAGACAGGGGAAAAAGCGCGGAAGGCGGTTACCCAAGGGAATGCTGCTGACAGATTTCAAGAATGCCGCGGCTCGTCATCAGGCGTATTCCCCTCCGAAAGGGGCGACGTGGCGCCTGAGAACCTGACTGCAATAATCTCTACCGCGCGTTCGGCACTCTCTTCGGGAACGCGAATCTCGATCTCACCAAGCCCGTCGACAGTGAAGGGTAACACACTCCTCGGAACCGCAGAGTTTGAGATTGCATGAATACCATCTGCCCGGAGGAAGTCGAGCGCCATGGCGGCGATGGGTTCTTCCCACGTTTTAAAAACAGTTACTTCTCTCAATGTTCCATCTCCAGGGAAGACGTTACCGTAGGCTCTCCAATTAATTATAGCATGATAATTGATTATCGAAAAGGGAAATATTCCCCGACGGGTATTTTATCTCTTGACATGTCCGATTATTCCTCTAATTTGATGGGGGAACTTTTAGGGGGAAAGCCTGTCTCAAATCGTGCATCGAATCGTGTTGTCCGGGGCTCTATAATATTGTATACCATCTACTATACCATGACAGGGAGGAATAATGAAGCGACGTGAAGCTGTTAAACTTTTACCGCTCGCGGCGGCGGGTATGGGTTTGCTGCCCGGTTTTGTATCGGCAAACGGAAAGCAGCCCCTCGGCATCGAATACCTGCGTAAGGTGCGAAAACTGCTCAAGAAAATCAAGAACACCGAATCGGAAGAGATGCTCGAGGCTTCGCACCGCATCGCCCGGACTGTTCAGCAAGGCAAGACATGCTATTACAACTGGGACATCGGTCACAGCAATCGTTATGACATCTGGCCGGATAGGTCCGGAAACACGGATATTATGCAATACGGCACACCGGACAAGGTTGTGAAGGGGGATCTCCTGCTCACGAATACCTGGAGTGAGAATCTCGGCAAACTCCACGAGCAGGGAGCATTCTTTATATGCGGTCCGCGCCCCTGGCTCGGCGACAATCTTATGAACGAGCTGCTCAGGCCGGATGTGCGGGCCATGACCATTCGCCCCTATGCCGACCTGTGGATTGAACTCTATGCCACTTCGTACGGCGGAATTATGGATGTTCCGGGCGAGACGGCGCCGCTGGGGCCTGTTTCCGGCATCGTGGGCATGATGACCCTGTGGATGATGGTGGCTGACGCGGCACGGCTTCTCGCGATGGATGCCATGACATTCAATGTTCTCGGCGATGAGCCCGAGCTGAAGAAAAACGAGGTCAATGTCGACATGAACCGCCCCCTTGGCGAGGTGTACTATGACCGCGCTATGGAACAGCTCATGGGTGTCGAGCAACAGTTCCCGGCCATTGACAGAATTGCGGCCATGGCGGTTCACTCAGCCCTGACCGGCGGAAGGGTGTACGTGTACAGCCGGTACTCGGACAACCTGTGTGCCGAGGGTACGGTCAGGCGCGGAGGTCTCGGCCTGACCTTCGGCGTGTCTGGTCCGCCGGACAAGCTCATTCTCATGGACGATCCCATCCAGCAGGGCAGGGCCGATCTGACATTCAAGCCGACCGACAAGGATACGATCATCATGGGAATCGGGAAGCCGGACGACCCGGATGATATTGCCTGCCTCGATGCCTTCAAGAAGGTCGGTGCGGGGATAGCCGCTATCGGCCCTTCGACACGAAACGGCAGCGTCCCGAAGGGAAGAACCGTCCCGAAAGAGGTGGCTGTTTATGTGGGAGATATGACGGACACGTACGGTCTTTTTGCCCTGCCGGGTATCAAGCGAAAAGTAGCCCCGACGTCCGGGCTCGTAAACAACCAGATTTTCTGGGCGGTCTGCTGTCAGATTGCCGAAAAAATCGTTGAACGCACCGGAAACGCACCGGGAATCTACCTCAGCGGCGCGCTCAAGGGCGGCATGGAGAAACTCAACGAGGTCAAGCGGCTCTACAAGGAACGGGGATACTGACCGGAAAGCGATCGCCGGATACCGAATGCAACATAATCTGGCAGAATGAAGTTAAAAAGAAGAGATCATGACATGATCGCCCGGAGTGAAGGAGTGGCGTTCCCGACGTTTTCCTGCAGCGACGGCTTTCCTCGGAAGCGGGGGATACACTGAACCCGCGACGGATTGATGGGCTTTCAACAGGGTGAACAATAGAGGGGCATTTTTTTCATGGATTACTATACCATCGTGGCACAGCGGGCTATGCTGGAGCGGGACTTTGTCGGTCGCCGCATCGAGACGATGCGTATCAGCGATACGTATACCGTCTCACTCGGTTTCGACGACGATCTTGGTCTCAGGCTTTCGAGCATACCAGATATGCCCTACCTCCATACTGTCGAAAAACGTTACCTGCCCCAAAAGAAAGCAAGGAGTTGGTACCAGAAGCATTTCAGCGGCAGTACGCTGACCGATGTCGATGTGACCTACGGCGACAGGATTCTTTCGCTGAAGTTCGATACGGGATGCCTGCTCATATTTGAGATGACCGGACGCCACGCAAACATTGTTCTCGCAGACCCGGAGGGAATACTCTTCGGTGTTCTGCGCACGGTCACCGGTTCGGTGAGCGCTATCCGCCAGGTGATGCCCGGTATACCGTATGTTCCGCCCCCTGCGCGTGACTTTCCTGATCTCGTGTGGGGACCACTGCCGGTTCTTGAACGGAGCATTCGCTCGGTGGACGGTTCAATCCGGGATGCGCTCAGGAATACCGTGTGCTGCGGAAGCGACCTGTTTGCCCGCGAAGCACTCGCCCGAGCCGGTATTGATCCCGGGGCGAACGTGCCAACCCTGTCCGGTGATGAACTCCTTCACCTGTTGAAAGTATCAGCGACGCTGGCAGTCACTATCGAGCGCGGGGGAGCGGGTGCCACCATTGTCATGAGCGAAGACGGCATTCCGAAAGACGTTTTTCCCGAACGAATAACCGCAACCGGCATCGAAGTTTCCTATGACGACGATCTCGATGAAGCGATAAAATCATACTCCCGCAACCGGGAAATTGCCCTCGAACTGAAAAGCCTTCGTGCCGGCATCATCGGAGCGCTGAATCGTGAAGAACGGTCAACTAAATCGACCATAAAGAAAATTAAACGCGAGTGCGGCGATGACTCGGAACCGGAACTTCTCGAACAGCAGGGAAATACACTCCTTGCGAATCTTCACCGGGTACAGCGGGGGATGACCTCGGTGGTGCTCGACGATCCGTACGGCATGGGCGACAGGGAAATCGACCTCAATCCGAAGTTCGATGGCCCCGCGAATGCCCAGCGGTTGTTCACGCGGTCGAGAAAACTCCGTCAGGCGTCTAAACACGCGGAGGAACGGTTGAAAATCCTCGAGGAACGCCTGGAACACCTGAGCCAGGAGCGCGACATTGCCGCTGTCTTGGAAGATGTAAAAAAACTTCGGGAACTATCGAAAAAACAGACTAATAAGCAGGGTCCAACCCGGAGTGACGATCCGGATATTCAATTCCCGCGTCGGTTTAAATCACGGTCAGGTCTCGACATTATCGTGGGGCGGAATGACCGGGAGAACGACGGACTCGTTCGCTGGGCGCGAAAGAACGATCTCTGGCTTCATGCGCAGAACATCGGAGGGTCGCATGTGATTCTGCGTACACCGGGCAAGCAGCCGCCGGATCACTGGAGCATCGAGCAGGCGGCGGCGATCGCGGCATACTACTCGAAGGGGAAAACATCGGCCATTGTTCCGGTTGTCTGTACCCTGGTGAAATATGTAGTGAAACGGCGGGGGCAGGGGCCGGGAAAGGTCACCTACACCCGTGAAAAGGTGTTGTCAGCCGAACCCGGGATACCCTCGGGCGAATCATGATTTCAGCTGCCGAAACCCGGAAGTATGCATGAAAAATGTTGGTCTGGCGCGGTAAGGAAACTTGCATAAAGCGAGCCGAAGTGGTATACTGTTACGAGTGAAAAATCAGCCGGTCAATGATTGATAA
>CAYWBT010000046.1:0-17545 GCA_964456585.1 uncultured bacterium | reverse complement strand
AGTGTGAAGTATATCGAAATAGGTTCTATCCGTAAAGCGAACGATTTTAACCGGTGCTGCATCACGGGTAACATACACCTCGCATCCGGCGGGAACGGCGATAAAGCTCTGACCGTCAACCGCCATTCTCGCTACACCATTATTTACACCAATACAGACCTCCCGGGTGCCATCGATGATCATGGGACGCAAGGTCAGCGAGTGTGGACATATGGGTGTGAGAATGGTGACCTGGCAGTCGGGCATGACAAGGGGTCCTCCGGCGGAAACCGAATGAGCGGTCGAACCGGTCGGCGTGCTGACAATTACCCCGTCAGCGGCAAAATCACCAGCGTGCACTCCATCGATGGAAATACAGAGATCAAGGATCCGCGTGTCCGCATGCCTGTCGATGACAATATCGTTGAGTGCAAAATAGTTCTGCCCGGAGTTTGTTCTCGCCATGAATGCCATCCGTTCGATGATCTCGTAATCGCCGCTGGTCAGCTTTCCGGGGATAGACGATATTTCTTCCGGCGACGTTTCCGCAAGAAATCCCACCTTGCCGAGGTTGACACCGAGAATAGGTATACCGGTTCCGGCGGAAATGCGGGCAGTTTGCAGTATGGTACCGTCACCGCCAAAAGAAATAATGAAGTCGACGCCGTCAAGGAGCGCTTCCCTGCCACAGTAGGTATATCCATCGCCCAGTACCGGATTCAGACCATCCTCAAAAACAGTTTCGATACCGTGCTCTCTCAGTTCCTCGGCGCATTTTGGCAGCACCGTTTTGATGCCCTCTTTCCTGGTGTTCGCGACAATGGCCACTTTCATGATGAAACGACCTTTCGCACTGTTTCGGCAATTGAAGAGGAATCCAGACCGTAATGTTCCAGAAGCTTTACACGAGTGGCATGGTTTGCAAACTCATTTGGCAGACCAATCATGGCGACTCTGGGGGAATGCCCCCTTTCGACACAATATTCCAAAACCGCGGAACCGAAGCCTCCCTGAAGGGTATTTTCCTCAAGGGTTACCAGTTTTTTTCCGTCTTCGAGGAAGGTGTCGAGCAACTTCGTATCGAGCGGCTGCACGAATCTCATGTTGACCAGGGTGACACTGATCCCGTCTCTGGAAAGCAGTTTCACCGCCTCCTGCGCGGCCGAGACCATCTCGCCGATCGCCAAGAGAACGACATCGCTCCCCTCTGAGAGCACCTGCGCCCTGCCCAGTTTGATCGGATCAATCTTCTTTCCGATGTGTTTCGCTGTCCCGGAACCTCGCGGATAACGGATGGATATGGGGCCGTCGTGATAGCTCGCAGCAAAATAGAGCATATCGCGCAATTCATTTTCGTCCTTCGGTGCCATAACGACCATCCCCGGTATTTGCCGCATGAAGGATAAATCAAACGTACCATGATGCGTCGGCCCATCCTCGCCAACGAGGCCGCTCCTGTCCAGGCACAGGACAACAGGAAGATTCTGGAGTGCAACATCGTGGATGATACTATCGTATGACCGTTGCATAAACGTCGAATAGATAACAACAAACGGTTTCATCCCGCCGCGCGCAAGACCCGCGGCAAACGTCACCGCATGTCCCTCGGCAATACCGACATCGAAAAACCGATCGGGAAACTTCTTCGCAAACGGGCCCAGACCGGTCGAATCGGTCATTGCAGCGGTGATCGCGCAGACTGTGGGATTGTCCCTGGCAATCTCGATGATCGTGTCGCCAAAAACCTGCGAGTAGCTCGGGCGGTTAGCTTTTTTCTTGGATTGTCCGGTTTCCTTTTCAAACGCCGGGGTGCCGTGAAATCGCACCGCATCATCCTCGGCGAACTGGTATCCCTTACCCTTGGTGGTATAGACATGGAGCAAAATCGGCCCCCTGAGTGACCGCAACTGGACGAGCACCTGCATCAACCGGCCGATATCATGACCGTCCACCGGCCCGAAGTACCTGAATCCCAAATTCTCAAACAATGAACCGGGAACGATCAGGGTTTTCAGGCTCCGTTCGAGACGGTTCAGTACGACCCGCACCGACTTGCCCAGGGCGGGGATAAAACCGGTCAGATCCCAGATATCCTTCTTGAGCTTGTTATAAGCCTTGGTTGATATGACATCGGTCAGGTACCGCGGAAACGCGCCGACGTTCGGTGATATGGCCATCTTGTTGTCGTTGAGGATGACAATGATATCGCTCTTCGAAACTCCGGCATTGTTGAGTCCTTCGAACGCGAGTCCGCTCGTCATTGCACCATCGCCTACTACGGCGATGACCTTCTCATGTGTCTTCAGAATATCACGTGCCGTACATAGGCCGAGTGCAGCGGAAATGGCGGTTGCTGCATGACCGGTACCAAAGACATCGGCTTCGCTCTCGGTGATTTTTGGAAACCCGGATATACCGCCTTCGGTACGAATTGTTTCGAACTTGTCACGTCGGCCTGTCAGAATCTTATGCGCATAGGCCTGATGCCCGACATCCCAGACAATCTTGTCCTCCGGGCAGTTGAAAATGGTATGGAGTGCCAGGGTCAGCTCAACAACACCGAGACTCGGTGCAAGATGGCCGCCGTTCTTAGACACCACATCACAGATCATCTCCCTGATCTCTGTGGCGACCGTTTCCAGTTGCGCAATTGTCAGCTTCTTCAGGTCTTGGGGACTATTGATTGTTGTCAGAAGTTTTTTCATGAAGCCTACATATGGTGATAGATTGATTATCTATTTTAGAATACTACTGATGATATCTTATTCGAATTGTATCGCGTCAGGTTCCGTGAACCGCTAGGATAGAAATGCTCAGTATACACGGCGGATGACGAATTCTGCAAGCGCTCTCAGAATGCCCGTGTCCACCGTGAGAACACCCAGACAATCGATCGATTCTTCGATAATCTCACGGGCGATTTCCTTCGACCTGCTCAATCCGACCGCCTTCGGATAGGTTGCCTTGTCATTATCTTCGTCGGAACCGATATCCTTACCGAGAACCTCTTTCGAACTCTCTATGTCCAATATATCATCAACAATCTGGAAAGCAAGACCTATCCCGACTCCGTATTTCCTGATAACAGCCCGATATTCCGGATCAGCACCGGCATGTACCGCTCCCATTTCGAGGCTCGCGGTGATAAGTCTCGCTGTCTTCCGGCTGTGAATGTATTCCACATCATCCAGGGCAATGTCACTTTGTCCGTTCGATTCGACATCCGCAACCTGTCCGCCGATCATACCTTCCGTCCCGATGGCACGGGCAAGTATGGTGATAAGTCGACAGTCGCCGGAGCGGGCAACCAGCTCGAAGGCAAGCGCATTAAGCGCATCACCAGCCAGAACGGCAATATTGTCGCCGAAGACCTTGTGCGAAGTCGGCTTCCCCCGTCGTAAATCATCATTATCCATGCAGGGAAGGTCATCGTGAATGAGCGAGTAGGTGTGGATCAGTTCGATGCCGGATGCAACCGGGATGATCGATTCTTTGTCACCCCCGAACGCATCGTTCGCGGCGATGCAGAGGGAAGCGCGAAACCGCTTTCCTCCAGAAAAAACACTGTAGCGGATGGCACGGTGAATGATCGTCGGCTTGACCTCTTCCGGCAGGAGGTACGAGTCGAGATACGAGTCAACACGTCTCTTCTGTATGGCGAGGTATTCCTCTACTGTCAATCCAAGTTCTCCCCATCGAATGGTTCAAGGGTCGTTTCTTCTTCGTTCTCGGCAACCAGTTTCATCACCGTAGCCCGCGCTTCGGTGAGCATGGTATTGAGCGTCTCAATATTTTTCATCCCCTCTTCATAGAGCTTCATGGATTCCTCGAGGCTCTGTCCTCCGCCTTCCATCTTATCGACAATTTCCTCGAGCCGCTTCAGTACCGTCTCAAAGTTAGCCTCTTTCTTCTCCATGTATTCTCTCCTCTTTGACCGTTTTTGCTTCCCGCCTTTCATCGCGGGCGTCCCACCGGTATGGGGATGCCTCTCCCTCGGGATAGGATGTCGGTTGTCACAGTGCCTCTCTGCGTTCAAACCGATGTTTCCTTCACCACCGCTTTCAGGCCGCCTTTTGCAAGTTCCACCAGGACGCGGTCGCCCGCCTCCACCATGTCGCTCGAGGTGATGACTTTGCTGTCGGAATCGCGGTAGACGATTGCATAGCCTCGCTCGAGAACGCCGCGTGGATTGAGTGCGACCAGCTTGTGCCTCAGTCCCTCAGCTTTCTTTTCCCTTTCCATGAGCATGAGGGCGCCGGTACTTTTCATTCTCATCGAGAGATCGTCAACCGCCTGGCTCTGCATCATGATATTCTGCAAAAACCGCACCGGGCTTAATCCCGTCTCGACACGTTTAACTTGAAGTGCCAGCTTATCGATCCGTGCCAGCATTTGCTGCCTGAGCAGTGAACGGTAGCTGGCAAGGAGCTGCCGGAGATCTTCCGAATCCTTGACAACCAGTTCCGCCGCGGCAGATGGAGTAGGCGCCCTGAGGTCGGCCGCCAGATCTGCGATGGTGAAGTCCGTCTCGTGCCCTACCGCGGAAACGATCGGTTGTACCGATCCGGCAATTGCACGGGCAACCACTTCCTCGTTAAAACACCAGAGATCCTCCATCGATCCGCCGCCGCGTCCGACGATAATGACATCGACATCGGAGATGCGGTTCAGCTCTCGAATACCTTCGGCAATATCCTCGGCGGCACCAGTGCCCTGGACCAGTGCCGGCCTGAGAATGATGCGCACATGGGGCGCTCGTCGCCTGATGACGCTTATGATGTCACGGATTGCAGCCCCGGTGGGCGAGGTCACCACTCCGACCGTTTGAGGATATGCAGGCAGCGGGCGATTGTTATCGAAGAAACCTTCTTCCGCAAGAGTTTTCTTGAGCTTTTCCAACTGGATGAGAAGCTCGCCGTGCCCCAGAGGTATGAGGTCAACGACAGTGAGCTGATACTGTCCGCCACGTTCGTAGACGGTCACATTGCCGATCGCCCTCAGCATCATACCCTCTTCCGGCGTGAAAGTAATTCGACCGGCCTGCCACTTGAACATGACACACCTGATCTGACTATACTCGTCCTTGAGGGTAAAATAACGGTGGCCCGAGCTGTGGTGGACGTAATTTGACAGTTCTCCCACGATCGATACAGTGGGAAGAGCACCTTCAATTGTGCTCTTTACCATCCTCGTCAATTCGGAGACGGTGAGGTCACCCGTGCGCATGTCGGTGACGGGGATAGTCGAAATTTCATCCATCATCTTTCTCAAATTTCTCAAAAATACGACTTATAGAAAGTGCTCTGCCCGTCGAATCGTCTAACTCGAGCATAACAGCGGAAAACCGCAGATCATCCTCCGCTGGAGAAAACCGCACCGGCATTTGTGTCATCAACCGTGAAAGCGATTCCTCGATTCTGACCCCGATGATCGAATCATGGGGACCGGTCATACCAACATCCGTTATCGCCGCCGTACCCTGCGGCAAAATTCTCTCATCGGCTGTCATAACGTGCGTGTGGGTGCCGACAACAGCACTCACCGAACCGTCCAGATGATATCCCATACCGATTTTTTCAGCCGTGCACTCCGCATGAAAATCCACGATAATATGCTGCGTTTCCTGGCGGAGTTTCTCAACAATCCTTTGCGCGACACGAAAGGGACAGTCGACAGGCTGCATGAAAACACGCCCGAGAAGATTTATCACTCCGATGATTTTGCCGTTTTTTTGATACAAGGTATAGCCGCTTCCGGGAACGCCCGGAGCGTAGTTTGCAGGGCGCAGAATGCGATCTGATTTCTGGAGCAGTTCGTACGCTTCTCTCCTGTCCCAGATGTGGTTGCCCGAGGTAATGATATCGACACCGTACTGGAAATACTTATGTGCTATATTCTGCGTTAATCCAAATCCGCCGGCGGCATTCTCCCCGTTCACGATGCAGAAATCGACATTTTCCTCACTGATGAACCGCGGGATACATTTGGATGCCACCAACTTACCAGGATTTCCGTATATATCACCTACAAAGAGTACTTTCATGATTATCCTTTACCGTGCATACTTGACCGCACGCATTTCACGTATAATAGTTACCTTTATTTGTCCAGGATAATCAAGATCGTCCTCAATTTTTTTCGCGATGTCATACGAAAGCTGTTCTGCTTTCGCGTCGTCGACAATATCAGTGTTGACCATAACCCTGATCTCCCTGCCCGCCTGAATGGCATACGTCTTCTCGACACCGTCAAACGAATCGGCGAGGTCTTCCAGACGTTCGAGACGCTTGACGTAGGATTCGAGGTCCTCGCGGCGTGCACCCGGACGTGCGCACGATATGGTATCGGAGGCCTGGACGATCGCTGAGACGAGGAATCGCGCCTCCGCTTCCTCATGAAGCGATGCGATTGTATCCTGAACCACCTCGCTCTCGTCGTATTTCTTTGCGAGCATGAGACCGATCTCGGTATGAGTTCCTTCCATGTTGTGGTCGAGAGACTTACCGATGTCGTGGAGAAGTCCCGCACGGCGTGCTTCCTGGATATCCAGACCAAGCTCGGCGGCCATCAGACCCGCAAATATCGAAACCTCCTTTGAATGAACCAGCACGTTCTGTCCGTAGCTCGAGCGGTAGTTGAGCCGACCGAGGAGCTCGATCAGTTTGGGATGCAGATTGTACACCTTGCATTCCATTGCCGCGTTTTCACCGAACTCGTTAAACGAGGTTTCGACCTCCTCTCGTGCCTTTTCGACCACCTCCTCGATACGAGCCGGGTGTATACGGCCGTCCGTAACCAGCTTCTCAAGTGCACGGCGGGCGATTTCGCGACGCACGCGGTCAAATCCACACAAAATGACCGCTTCCGGTGTGTCATCCACGATAACATCGACACCGGTCGTAATTTCAAACGACCGAATGTTCCGTCCCTCGCGGCCGATGATGCGCCCCTTCATCTCATCGTTCGGCAGGTGCACGACCGAGACCGAACTTTCGACCGTGTGCTCCGCAGCGCATCGCTGAATAGCCCCGATGACAATTTCCTTTCCCTCTTTCTCAGCATCATGGATTGCTTTGTCACGGATCTCCTTTGAAAGCTTGGCCGCATCAGCCCTCGCCTCTTTTTCGAGGTTTGCCATGAGGAGTTCCTTCGCTTCCTCGGAGGTCATGCCAGAGATACGTTCAAGTTTCTCGTTTTGCCTGACTATAAGATTGTTGAGTTGATCAGTTTTAATCCGTAGCGCTTTTTCCTTGGCCGCTATCTCACGTTCCTTGATAATAATATTCCGCTCTTTTGTATTGAGAATGTCAACTTTTTTATCAAGTTTTCGCTCACGATCATGGAGTTTCTTTTCCTCTTCTTCGGTCTCAACACGCTTATCTTTTGTTTCTTTCTCGAATTTCATCCGCTCACGATACCACTCGTCTTTCGCTTCGAGAATGGCGGTTTTCTTAACATTTTCCGCTTCATGTTCGGCATCTTTGGTAATCTTCTTGGCATACGTCTCGGCGTTAACCATCTTGGCGTGGTTCATCTTATTCGCTGAAATCCACCCGACAATAAAAATCCCGAGTGCCGCCACCAGTGATACAAATACAATTATTATCATTGTTATTTCCATATGGTTCTTCCTCCTTATCTATCGAACATTATGTTGCATACCTGCCGTTTTTCACATCTATTGAACATATTGATATTTTCATGCTTACAAGAAAAAAACCACCATAGTTCCCTCGTGAGGTTGTATAAACCTTAAAAAGAGAGTCACGAACGGTGGTTTGAACAAGTCGAGTAAGCGTATACCCGATGGTTCTTTTTGTAGGGTCAGTTAACCGGTTCCCCTGAAAGGTTCTGATCAAGAAGGCCGGTTAACTCCTCCACTTTTTGTTCTATTTGCGCGTTTTTGTCTTTCTCACTGAAATACTCATCCGCAATAATTATTGCTGCCAGAACCTCGTTTTTGAATTGAGACGGAAGCTTATTTTTCAAAGAAACACCCTGGATCTTTTCCTCAACGTATTTTGCAAGCTTTTGTAAATACGCAGGATCCGCATCACTCTTGATCGGGTATTCTCTACCCATAATGATGACGGTTTTCTTTCTATTCGGTTCTGCCATAATCAATAATCATTTTAAATAATTTACTTGTACTACACGTTCGTGATATGATCTCTATGGTAATGTGTCTAATCTGGTAATGATTGAATGTAATTTTTGAATTATTTCCTTTTTTAAACGTTCCGTTTCGGTATCATCAGGCCCTGAAACGCTGGCTTGCCCGATGGTTTCCTGTAATTCCCGAATTGTTTCCTGTGCTTTTTTTAATCTTTCTTTTGCCAGTTCCGAATCATTCAGTACCCGATCACAATCGAGACGAAGTCCGTTATATCTCTCGATATATTTCTTAATATACGTTTCAAGTCTATCAATTGTTCTCATAGTGACAGTATTTGCTCAGCACATAGTATAAACAACGCTCAATTACCGGACACGATTCTTTTCAACTCGCTGATCCCGTTACCCGGATCACTACAAATCATATTAAAGGATTACAACAGGAATGTCAAGTAAAACATTCCTATCCAAACAATTAAGCCCTCCCAGACAAACATCGTTGCGAGAGGGCTTACAATCCCGTTTACCATGGTGCTTAATCCATAGTAAATATGGACCTACTGCGACGAGGCCATGACCTTTTCGAAGACAGCACTAAATGCTTTTTCGTCACGGACAGCCAGGTCGGCGAGTATTTTACGGTTGAGTATAATTCCGTTCTTATTCAACGCACTCGTGAACACGGAATAGCTCACTCCCCGCTGCCGCGTTGCAGCATTGATCCGTGCAATCCAGAGATTGCGAAATTGCCTCTTCCGTTGTTTTCTCCCGATATATGCGTATACCAGAGCCCGTTCAGTGGCTTCCTTGGCAGTCTTTAACAGCTTCGACCGACCGCCCCGGTATCCCTTTGCATTCTTCAGAATTTTTTTTCTCCGGGCCCTTGATGCTACGCTTGATGATACTCTTGACATGTAGTATTCTCCTACTTGTTAAATCAATATGCCGATTCGTTTAGCATCAGCACTCGACACAAGTCCTGGGCGTCGATAATTACGTTTTCGTTTCGTCGATTTCTTCTTGAGAATATGGCTAGCAAATGCCTTATTCCTCTTTATCTTTCCTGAAGCAGTCCGCGTGAAACGCTTAGAAGCTGCCCGCAAGGTCTTCATTTTCGGCATACAAACATCCTTTCACTTTGCCGTAATAGTATAGTTATCTATAATTTCCACATGCAATGCAACCGGGTCTCCCCAATCCTTTAGGGAACGCTCAATGATGTATCAGGTATTGCTCACGTAGAAATGAGAATCGCCTGGTTTAATTTTTCGTGGTCATTATCATGGTAATGTTTCTCCCCTCCGAACGAACGGGAGATTCAATGACCGCAATGTCCACGAGGGTTTCGGCAATCCGCTTCAAAACCTCCTCACCGATTTCCTTATGCAGTATCTCGCGACCCCTGAATACCAAGGTAAACTTGACCTTGTCACCGCGTTTCAGAAACTCGATCGCATGTCTTATTTTGAAATTGAAATCATGATCAGAAATTTCCGATCGCATCTTTATTTCTTTTATATGGAAAACATGGCGTTTTTTCCGGGTCTGCTTGGTTTTCTTGGAATTTTCATACCTGTATTTTCCATAATCCATGATACGGCAGACCGGAGGGCTCGAGTTTGGAGCCACTTCTACCAGATCAAGTCCCGCCTCATTAGCGGCATCGAGCGCCTTTTCGATGGAAATAATTCCAATTTGTTTTCCCTCCTCGTCGATCATGCGCACCGGCGAGATAGTGATCTCTTCGTTCACTCGTACCTTTTTAACGTTAATAAGGTGATCCCCCTTTCAGAGAAGTTAATCTTTCACCCGTGTATCGTTTTCCCGTTTAATCCTGCTCACCATTTCGTTCATGGGCACTATCCCGATATCGCCACTTCCGTGTCGTCTCACCGATATCGTGCCATCCTCTGCTTCCCTCATCCCCACAATCAGCATGTAGGGAATTTTCATCTCTTCGGCATCGCGAATTTTACGGTTGACCTTTTCGTTCCGGTCATCCATCTCTACCCGCAGGCCGGCGTCTTTCAGCTGTTCGGTCAGGGCTGAAGCATACCCATGCTGTGCATCGGTGATAGGCATGACAACTGCCTGTACCGGCGCAAGCCACACCGGGAAATTACCTCCATAATGCTCTATTAAACCACCAATGAAACGCTCCATCGAGCCAAGCACCACCCGGTGTATCATGACAACCCGGTGCTCGTTTCCATCACGACCAATATAATTAATATTGAATCTATCCGCGAGTTGAAAATCAACCTGAATCGTCGGCCCCTGCCACATCCTGCCGAGAACATCCTTGAGCTTGATGTCGATCTTGGGGCCATAGAAAACGCCTTCACCGGGATCAACCTCATACGCGATGCCCGTTCGCACGAGTGCCTCCTCAAGCGCAGTGGTAGCCGTTTTCCACGATTCCTCATCGCCCAGAGACTTATCGGGCCGTGTGGAAAGATACGCAGAATATTCGAATCCGAACACCTGCATCATATCCATCACAAAATTGAGCACATCGTTGACCTCATCGACAACCTGCTCCGGAGCACAGAATATATGTGAATCGTCCTGGGTAAATCCGCGAACCCGCAACATGCCGTGTAACACTCCCGATCGCTCGTAGCGGTACACGGTGCCCAGTTCGCAGAGCCTGATAGGCAGATCACGGTATGAATGTTTCCGGGATTGAAAGATCTTGATATGTGCCGGGCAGTTCATGGGCTTGATATAGTAGGGTGTCCCATCGATATCCATGGGTGAATACATGTTCTCGGCATAATTAAGAAGATGGCCCGACCGTTCGTATATTTTCTCTGAAGCGATGTGCGGTGTAAAGACGAGGTTGTAGCCGCGCTTCCGATGCTCGCTCCGCCAGTAATCCTCGACCACCTCCCTGATAACGGCTCCCCGGGGATGCCAGAGAATGAGACCACTCCCTATTTCTTCATCAACACTGAAAAGATCGAGCTTTGCACCTAAAACCCGGTGGTCGCGCTTTTTAACCTCTTCAAGCCACGCCAGGTGTTCTTTGAGGAGTTTCTTGTCGGGGAAGGAAATACCATAGATGCGCTGAAGCATGCTGTTGTTCTCGTTACCGCGCCAGTAAGCACCCGAAGTACTCAGGAGTTTGAGCGCCTTGATCCTGCCGGAGGAAGGAATATGCGGTCCACGGCAGAGATCGGTAAAATCTCCCAGACGATAGAGAGTAACGTTATCTTCTTCGATCTCACTCGCTAATTCAACCTTGTACGTTTCCTTCTCCTTCGAAAACAGTTCAATCGCCTCACCACGAGAAACAACAGTATGATCGAACGATTCTTTCTCATGAATGATCGTCTTCATTTCAGCTTCTATCTGTGCAATATCTTCATCGGTAAAAGGCTTCTCCACATCGAAATCATAGTAGAATCCGTCCTTGATCGCAGGACCGATGGTAACCAGTGCTTCGGGGAAAAGACGCTTCACCGCCGCAGCCATGACATGTGAGGTTGAATGCCAGTATATTTTCCTTCCCTCTTCGTCATCAAAAGTAAGGAAGGTTACCGCAACATCACCCGGCAGGGGAGCAGACAGATCATACAAAACGCTGTCAACTCTCGCGGCGAGTGCTTTACGGGCGAATCCCTCGCTGATTGCGAGCGCAGAGTCCATGAACGTCGCACCGTTATCAAAAACCTTCGTACTTTTGTCCGGATAGGTTACTATCATCCCAGTTTCACCAGCTTAAACACAACGGGCAACGGTACCCGTTCTATAGTTAATAATAATAAAACTCAATTAGTTAACAGTAAGAAATAATAACACTATGAATGTTATATAATATAGTTTATTAATTTAAAGAAATTCTATAGTTAAATCAAGTTATTTTTTCCCGATACCTGCAATCGTCACGGTTGTTCCCTGCGCTTCTTCCCCACCGGTTACAACCTGAAATTTTGCTTCGACCCTTCGCACCGTAATACCATTCAAATAATTCGTTTATCACGGATATAGTCTTCCGGCTCGAACTGCAGGGTCGAATGCACGATACCGAAACGCTCACGGAGCATGGTCTGCGCATTCTTCAGGCACGATTGCCAGTGCATCGTGTCACTGCACTCGGGGTAGAGCTGGACATGGCCGCTCAGGGATGGGACGCCCGAAGAAATCGTCCATATATGCAAATCGTGAATTCCCTTGATATGCTCCATGTCTTCCAGCGCTCTTTTGACTTCATCGTAATCGACATCTTCTGGTGTCCCTTCGAGAAGAATGTGAACGGTTTCCGAAATAAGACCGATACTCCCGATCAGAATCAGTACACCGATGATGATACTCACGAGTGGATCAATCAGTGTCCAGCCGGTCAGCCAGATAACCGCCCCGGCCCCGATGGCGCCCAGCGATCCGAGAGTATCGGCAAGCATGTGGAGATAGGCGCCTTTAATGTTGATATTTTCGTGCCGGTGACCGTGCAATATCCACACGCTTCCGGCGTTCGCTCCCAGGCCCAGAACGGCAATAACCAGCATCAGCGGTGCATCGATCACCTGAACGTGTCCAAAACGATGCCATGCTTCACGGAAAATCATTCCGACAATGATAACTAGGGCGGCACCGTTCAAAAACGCCCCGAGCACTTCGGCTCGCAAGAGACCGAACGTTCGCTTTGGTGTCGGAACCTGTTGGGCGAGGTGGGCAACGATGATGGCAAGGAGCAGCGCGGCAACATCGGTGAGCATGTGACCGGCATCGGCAAGGAGCGCGAGACTATTGGAAACGAGGCCACCGATTACTTCAACGATGAGAAAAATAAAATTTACCGCAAGGGCCATCCAGAGCTTTTGGATTGAGAGATGTCGCAGCTCATGATCGTGACGGTGTTTTTGTCTTTTCCCCCCATCGCCAGTTTCAACCGGGGCATGCCTGTCCGGACTGTCGTGATGATCTTGTTCGGGAGAACGTTCGCTGTGCATGTCTGCGTACCTGCTTCTCACCTGTCCATACTGTCGGGAAACCGCTGAACGAATTCTCGTATCTCGTCACGAACCCGCCGGAACTGAACGAGCACCTCTTCCTCGTTTTCCTCCCCCGCATTCCGGTTCTGATATGCCGCCGGATCGTCGAAATTCCGGTGAATCTTTTTTCCAGCCCCCGGGAAGAGGGGGCAGGCTTCACGCGCCCTGTCACAGACGGTTACTATATAATCGAATGGCACATTAACAAACTCGTCAACAACCTTCGACCGGTGGCCGGTGATATCCACTCCGGCTTCTGCCATGACTCGTACCGCATAGGGATTTACTCCGTGCACCTCCGTCCCGGCAGAAAACGGCTCGAAAAGGTCTCCCAACAGATGCCGTGTCCACCCCTCGGCCATCTGGCTGCGGCAGGAATTACCGGTGCAGAGAAAGAGAATATTTTTTTTCATCGAACATCTCGTAATCGTGAGCATGAACCGCAGTAGATTGTTCACCACGATTGCGGTACAGAAACTCTATTTGACGATTAATAAAGTTGAATACTCAGGCATCTTAACCAAACAACCACTGTCTGTCAAGATTTTTTCAACATCAGTAACCGGTTGTTTTCTCCGCTTCTTTCACGTATCTTTTCAAACGAAGAAAGGAACCTGAACTATGGCACATTATCTCCTCGGCATCGATCTCGGCACATCGAGTGTCCGATCGGGTATCTTCCGGGAGGATGGCACGATGGTCGCGCTCACGAGTCGAACCTATCCTATTGAAACACCATCCGCCGGCCGTGCCGAGCAGAATCCCGAACTCTGGTGGCGACAATCTTGCGAGGCGATTAAAGAAGCGTTGACCTCTGCGAAGATACCGGGATCGGATATCGCGGGCATCTCGTTTTCCGGCCAGATGCACGGTACGGTAGTGCTTGACCGTGAAGGACATCCCGTTGCCCCGGCGATCATCTGGGCAGATTCGCGGAGCTTCAGCGAACTGGATGAAATTGTCCGGATTATAGGAGAAGAACGCGCAACCAGGATTCTCCTCAACCGCATGTTTCCGGGAAACCAGGCCGCAACCCTGTTCTGGATGCAACGGTATGATTCCGCGACCTGGAAGCAGGTTCGCCACATTCTGCTGCCAAAAGATTACCTCCGCTATCGAATGTGCGGACTCTACAACACCGAAGCATCGGATGCCTCCGCTTCCCTGCTTGCCGATGTGACACTCAGGGAATGGTCGGAGGAGATACTGGCGTTACTGAATATTCCCCTCGAATTTATGCCATACATGGTCAACTCGGACCAGCATATCGGTGAAACAGAGGGTATCGAGGAGCTGACCGGCCTTCCCGATGGTATCCCGGTGATACTTGGCGGCGCCGATCAGGCGGCATCCGCTCTCGGGAACGGTATCCTCGATGAAGGGAGCATGTTCGCGGCAATCGGCACCGGCGGACAACTGGTGACACCGCTCGCCGGCCCGCAAGCGTCACCCGATCTCTTCCTCAACACGTTCTGCCACCTGCCGGAGTCGCGCTGGTATCTCATGGGCGCGACACTCGCGGGGGGACTCTGCCTCCGGTGGTTCAGGGATAATTTCTGCCCGGATACCTCGTTTGAAACACTTTCTGCCGAAGCGGCACAAACGCCGCCCGGATCAGACGGCCTGGTATTCACTCCGTTTCTCAACGGCAAACGCTCGCCGGACATAAATCCGGAAGCATTCGGGATTTTTTCCGGCATGAGACTCATGCACTCGCGCGCCCACTTCGTCCGCGCTCTCATGGAGGGCGTCGTCTTTGAACTCAGGGAATCGTTCGAGGTCATGAAAAACATGGGAATCGCTCCCGCCCGTATCATCGCCACGAGCGGTTTCACCAAGAGCCCCGTCTGGCTGCAGATCATGGCGGATTGTTTCAGAATGCCCCTCCATGTTTCAGCCGTTCAGGAGCAATCGTGCTTCGGTGCCGCCCTCACCGCGGGAATCGGCGCCGGCCGGTATGAATCATACTGGAAAGCGGCGGAAGTTGTCCCGCGTCACGAAAAGATTATCGAACCCGACCCGAAGAATTTCGATCTGTACGAAAACCGCTATGAACGGTACAAAAAGGTGTACCGGGACTCTATCGCTGACAATAAATAAATTGCGGCGGACTGATTGAACAGCACGCACCTCCGAAGACGCTCTCCCCACTATCACATCCGGTGTTTCACCCTCCGGGACCAAACCGGACAGCTGATGGGATTTTTTTTCCAAAAAATCATGGGTCACGAAGCCGCGGGAATCGTTGTTACCGAACACTATCCTAAGAGTATCCCATGAGTAGTTTTGTGCCCGGCGCTTCTGCTGCCCTCACTCCACCACGACCGGCACACCGCGGTTTTTCAGCGACCGCTGGGCACAGGCGAGTACCTTGGTAACCATCAGGCCGTTTCGCCCGTCACTCAACGGTGTCCGGCCGTTCTCGATACAGTCGATGAAGTGATTGCACTCGATCTGGAGCGGTTCGGTCATCTTGATGGCGGGCAGATAGATGTTGCCATCCCTGAGCGAGAGGAATTCGCCGTAGGAACCGTAATTGGAGGATTTTTCCACACCTTTGTCATAAATCTTGATCTTTTCGCGGGGCTCCATATCATCGAAAACCACCATTTTTTTCGACCCAACGACCGTCGTGCGACGTACTTTGTGGGGATCGAGCCAGCTCACATGGATATGAGCAATCCGGTTTCCGGGGAAATGCATGTTCATGAAAACAACATCCTCGACACCTTCCTGCAGATAGCTCTGGCCGTACGCGCTCACTGAAGTGGGATTCTCCCCCATGAGGTACAGGGCTATCGAGATATCGTGGGGAGCAAATGACAGAAGGGCGTTTTCGTCGCTGCGCACCTTGCCGAGATTCAGCCGCTGACAGTAGAGGTAATACACATCGCCGATGTCGCCGTTTGTTATGTATCCCCGAATCGTCTCGATGCAGGGATGGTAGAGCAGCAGGTGGCCGACCATGAGCCTCAAATTATTTTCATCAGCGATACGCACCAGTTCCTCTGCATGTTCCGCCTGAAGCGTCATTGGTTTTTCCACAAAGACATGTTTTCCGGCAATAAGCGCATCACGGGCAATCTCGAAATGGGTCACCGCGGGCGTGGCGATCACCACGGCATCGACTTCACTGTCGGCCAGCATTTCGCGACAGTCTAGCTGTCCGACGACTTCAGCCTCGCCGGAATATTGTTCGAGCAGCTTTGGATTGGTGTCAACAATATATTTCAGCCGTACAGCGGCATGATGGCTAAATATCCTGATTAAATTTCTTCCCCAGTAACCGGCACCGACGATTGCAAGTGTCAGCATAAAATCCCCCTGTTATCTCCATATGCGCATATTTACGTTGGCAGCGACTCGACTATGCTCATGATTCCTTTTCGTCAGACTCCTCCGGCTCATGCAGTTTCACCCGAACTTTCGAAATCCTGTTGCCCTTGATTTCCTCGATGATAAACTTGACACTCTTCCACTGCACCTCTTCGCCTCCCTCCGGTATGAATCCAAGTTGGTGATAGAGGAAGCCACCGAGCGTATCGAAATCCTCATTGGGAAGTGATGCGCGAATGATTTCATTCATCGTACCGATATCTATGCCGGCATCGACCATGAGCGTTGTATCGTCTATGCGGGTGTACATCCCCTCATCCTGGTCGTATTCGTCCTGTATCTCGCCGACGATCTCTTCGAGCAAATCTTCGAGAGCGACAATCCCCGCCGTTCCACCGTACTCATCGATTATAATCGCAAGATGAACACGCGTCTTCTTGAACTCTTTCAAGAGCTCCGAGATATGTTTTCCCGCAGGGACAAAATATGCCTCACGCATGACTTCCGAGATCGAGAATTCCTGTTTTCTCTTCTCCACAGTATACACAAGGAGATCCTTTGCATAGACTACGCCCAAAATATTGTCTATTCTCTCTTCGTACACGGGGATACGGGTATGCCCTTCCTGGACGAAAAGCTCGATGAGGTCGCCAAACGAGATGTTCTTCTCTGCCGCAACGACATCTATCCGGGGAATCATGACCTCCTTGACCGTGGTATCGGAAAACTCGAAAATGCTCTCGATCATTTCCTTCTCATCCTGCTCGATGAAACCGGATTCACTCTCCGATTTCACCAGTTCGATAAAGGTTTCTTCCTTGTCGGCCAGTTCGAGATTTTTCTTGATCGCTAAAGAGAGGACGGTATCGAGAAGCCACGTTATCGGATAGAACAGCACGTGAAATACAACGAGGAAATAGAGAAAATAGACGAAACGAGATATCCTGCTTTCGTACTCTCCGATAGAAACCAACCGCGCGAAAAAACCTTCGGTAAAAATAAACGCCACAACAGAAATCAACACCACGACGAGCCCGGTAACAAAAGGACTCCAGCCCAATACCATGCCCGAAAATATGTTATACAGAATCACCGAACCAAACGTGATCGAGAGCATT
>CAYWBT010000045.1:0-18473 GCA_964456585.1 uncultured bacterium | reverse complement strand
ACCGCTTCAACGAGTTCTTCCTCTATACCGGACTCGGCATACGATACTTTGTCCTCGGTCGTCCCTGGTGGTCGCTCATCTGCGGATTCATTTTCCTGAACTCCGTCATGATAAGCTATATAAAGGCACGCGCCGAGGCGGACGGTTTCGAGTGCACTATCGGTTTGCTGCAACGTCCGGAGCGGCTTACCCTTATGGCGGTCGGTCTCGGATTCGGACTTCTGTTTCACATGATGTGGATCGATATCGCCATCGCTGCCCTGGCAATTCTCACCCCGTTCACCTTCTTACAGCGCCTCATATACGTGTATCGCCAGTGTACGTAAGACATTAATCCCTTGCAGGGAACAACACCCACCGTGGTATCCGCATCTCAAGGCCTATCTCAATATCCCCGCAGGCGATAGCGCCCGAACATGCGGTTTGTTGTGTTTTCCCCCAAACGTGAGTGCGCCTGAAAAGAGGACTTCCGGCGCATCCCCGTTCGACGATAACCCATGACAGATTATCTTTCGGTTGTGATTAGTATCCCCGTTCATCCCGCCACGAGTTCATGCGATACATGTGTTCGGTGCCGTTCTTGACAGCGGCGGAGAAGAACACTCCGGGCACGTTGCCGCCGGTGCGGCGCATGGTTTCTTCCACGATCTCCATGCAGGTTGCCCAGAAAATCTGGTTGAGAAGTGCGCCCGAGGTCGGGCAGACCTTCCGGTTGAATCCCGGGATCGCGAAGAGACCGTAGGTATCGCACATCCTGCCGACATGGACATCGGTTTCCTTCGGCACAGTCCTGCCTTCCGGTACCTTGATATCACGGCTCAGGGGCCCCATGGAGGCGACTTTCACCTTGCGTTTCCTGAAGAGATCGAGAGCCTTGAGGTCCATCTCGTCATCGGGTTTGAAGAGCCCCATGATGACGAGGTCTTTTTCGGTGCCGTTGAAATCGCCCCCAGGCCCCGTGATTTTTCCCTCGGAAAAATGTATGCCCCGTGTCAGGGCGAGCCCCCCGCGACGCGTCTGCGCCTCGGCAGACAGAGAGTTTCTGTAGCGGCTGTAGACATAGACCTTCCCGCCGGAGAGAAGCGAATCGACCGCCATTCTCCCTATCTTCCTGATATCGCCGAGTTCCGCCCTGATCATCTCGATCTGGTTCATGATCACCTCGAAATAGTCATCCATAACCGGCTCATCAAGGCTGATCCAGGGGACGTTGTCGCCGGACAGTTCCGGCTCGTCGCCCTCGACCGTACGGGTAATGTTGTCACGGGCGAGAATGCGGCACGCATCCGCCTGCATCATCCAGAAGGTCACCATGCCGATGATCCCCGAAACCGGGCCGATGGGCGCTGGCATTCCCGGCACCTGCATGATTGCGCCGAGGGTTGAGACGTTCGTTTCGATCCAGATGTTCGCATACGGGCGGAGCCGGTACTTTGCCGAGTCGCGCACGATCAGCTCGGCCATTTTCGCATCGCTGCTCCAGGGTGCGGGACCGGCGACAATAAAGATTTCCTTGGCAAGCTGGTCATCGAGCGGATTCGTGTAGATGCTCGCGAGAAAGAGATCCCCCTTCTTCGCCCGGTCGGCGTTGTAGCCCATGGTAAATATCCCGGGATTTCCATTGCGGTCCGGGAACATGTCATACAAGGTGTTGTGTCCCATATCCCAGGAACACCAGCACGTTCCCCCGCGTTTGACCGTACGGGCAATCGCGTAGGCGGCCTCGAGCAGGTTCTCGGACTGGGTATGGCGTATCCACCTGAGCATTTCCCGCACTTTCAGCGTATAGGCGATCGCGAGAGGCGGCTCCTGTTTCCGTACTTCTCCGGGCGCCTGTCCTGAACCGCGGCACCCGGCATCTTCCTGGGCAAATGCCCGTGCCGGAAGACCAGCTAACCCGGCAAGCGAGAGTGGGATGAGCGTGAAAGAATCTCGTCTGTTCATCATTCGACCTCCATTTCAACAGTGAACGACCCATGAGTCGTGTGGTTCTGCTCTGCTGTAATATCTTTTACTGTCATATATACACCGCTGTCCCCAGCGCATGACCGATTGAACGCTGCTCTGCCGGCACGGCTTACCGGAGAAAGACATAGGCCAGCACGCCGGCGAGGAAAAAGTCGGCATCAAGAATGAGCAAATGTTGCAACCTGAAGAATAATCCCTCGCGGCTCAAGAGTATAATACAGATAACCATGTAGAGTACGGGGAAGAGCAGGATAAGCGTAGTGAAGGGGAGCAGATTCGCCGAGGCGAAGAGAATGAAGACCAGGGCGAGGAGCAGGTTGAGTACGTAGAGGAGCCGCTCAGTATTTTTCTTCCCGATGAGCACCGGTATGGTTTCCAGCCCGACGAGTTTATCGGACTGCTGTCCTCCGATGGCGAGAATGGTAACTTTGCTGAAGACGAGCACGAACACATACGCACCGCCAATGAATGCTGTCAACACAGAGAACCGGTCGCCGGCTATCACCGGAAGGACGACGACGGCAAATGTCCAGGCAGCCGCGATGAGAATGTCTTTCGAGCCTGGAATATCCTTGACGCTCCTGAACCGCAGTTTCAGCTTCGCCGGTACAATCCGCACGCTGTAGGTTCCGGCAAGCAAGTAGGTTATCAGGATCAGGAAAAAGGTGAATATTTCATATTCCCAGGCGATAACGAGCGACACCAGGAATGAAACACACGCAGCCGCAAGGAAAAACCTCCAGTACTTCCTGAGGGAGGGTGCGCGTTCTGTCATGGAAATGTGCTTCCAGTTGATCTCCAGGTACTTGTTGAACGTATGCATCGGGAACAGATAGAAGAACGACATCAGGAGAAGCCGGAGATGCGGCGGAATCAACATCAGACGGCACATGGCATAGGTTAATGCCGCCGCCGCGATACAGGTCACGAAGTTCCCCTCGACAGTCAAAGACACTAGTGTTCTGACCCTGGCAAACACCCCGCGGTGCTTGTGCGGCGTATAGGCGGCGAGTGCATCAACCACCTCCTGTATCACCCAGTTCGGCGTCGATGCACCGGCGGTAACTCCGATTTCGTCGTAATTAGAGAGCGTCTCCAGGTCAAGCTCGGACGCGTCTTCAACATGAAAGGTCGGCTGACCGAGCTCGCTCGATACCTGGCAGAGCCGGTTGGTATTCGCGCTGTTCTTTCCGCCGACAACAACAGTTGCATCCGTTTCCTCGGCGAGCTTCCGAACGTCCCGCTGACGGCGGTCGGTGGCTGCGCAGATGGTACGGGCGATTATACATTCATCCGCATGACTGCATATTTCGGCGGATATTTCCTCGAATGCAGCGCCGTTCAGGGTTGTCTGCGCCACCACGCAGACTTTTTCCATCCGGGGGAGGTTCCGTGCCTCCTCACTATTTTCAACAACAATCCCCGTGTTGTCGGTGTACCCCAGGAGAGCATCGATCTCGGCGTGCCCCCGGTCCCCGACAATCACGATTGAATACCCCCGGCTGTAATACTTCTTGATGGTACCCTGGCTGCGGAGAACCTTCGGACAGGTTGCATCGACAACGTTAGCCCCGATATCGATGAGCTTCTTCCGGACGTCCGGGGGAATACCATGCGCCCTGATTACCACTGTCTTTCCGCTGAGGGTTTCATCCGCCCGGTCAGTGATACAGACGTTCCGCGTTTCCAGCATCTCGAGTGCCTGGGGATTGTGCACCAGGGGACCGAGTGTATAGGTGATTTCCCGTCCCCGCGATACATCGAGCACCCGGTCCATCGCCTTTCTGACACCCATACAAAAGCCGGCGCTTTTTGCGACACGAACCTTCATGTGTCATCCACCCTTTCCACGAATCCTCTCTCAGAAGCGCCTGATTGTTCTGCCAACCGACCAGCGGTGAAAAACCCCCCGATGACATACCCTCTGAGGGTGTCACACTGGATCATTCGCCGTTTTTCAGCGCAATGCACTCGATCTCAATCCGTGCACCACCCGGTAGTCCTGCCACCTGGACAGTCGCTCGTGACGGTGGTATATCCCGAAAATAGCCGGCGTAGACCTCGTTCACCCGGGGAAAATCATTCATGTCACGGAGGAAAATAGTGGTTTTCACCACCCTGTCGAGGGAGCTATCGGCCGCCTTGAGCACTGCACCCAGGTTTTCCATAACCTGCCGTGTCTCACGTTCAATGTCCCCGTCAACCATCTTTCCCGTCCGCGGGTCAAGCGGGATCTGGCCCGAACAATAGATGAAATCGCCCGCGATCACCGCCTGGGAATAGGGGCCGACAGGAACCGGGGCATTCCGGGTATTTACCTCACGCTTTTCCATAGAGTCCTCCGGGGATTCATTCAAGATGCGGCATGAAGATGTTTTTCTTTTTCATGCGCACCGTGGTCTATTCGATCACCCGGGGGATAATAAAATGCCCGCGGGCATGTGCCGGCGCGTTTTTCAGGGCGGTTTCCTGGTCGAACGATGGTTTGACTTCATCCTCACGCATGACATTCTGTACCGGCAGAATGTGCGCCAGTGGTTCCACCCCTTCGGTATCGAGCTCGGAAAGCTTGTCAAAGTATCCGAGGATATTGTTGAGATCGTTCACCAGCTTCTCCTGTTCTTCTCTGGTAAAGGAGAGCCGGGAGAGGCTCGCAACCGTTTCAACATCCTGTATGGTGACTGCCATACTGCCTCCTTCTATCCGATCGAGTATGATTGATGACTACTTGTCATGTACCATAAAGTATGGTGCCCGATCATCGGCGATGGTCTGACGCCGCCTTCACGATTATCTTCCGCGTCCGTCCGGAAGGAAACCCGGATTTTGTTTCAGGCGGTTGACAGTTTACCGAACTTCGCCATGATTTTCCGCGTCCTCCCACCAAACTGTATGGTCAGAACCGTATGATCGCCGGAACCCGATGATCCGGTGATCTTTCCGCGCCCGAATGTCGGGTGAAGGACGTTTGCACCAATCCTGAATGCCCCGGAGCCTTCGTAATCGGGAAATTCCTGCGCATAATCCTCGAATGCCCTCTTCTGCGGGGCGGGACGCTGCTGTCGGTGCAGGCCCGGGAATGCGGGCGCAGGAGCCTTCACCGCAAGCACATCCGCCGGGAGTTCGCCGATAAACATCGATTTCCCACCCGCATAGGCGCCGTGACGCATTCTGCTCTGGGCGTAGCTGATATGGAGCCGTTTCTCCGCACGGGTAATTCCGACATAAAACAGGCGGCGCTCCTCCTCGAGTTCGGCGGCGCTATCGAGTGATGAGCTTAGCGGAAACAGGCCGTTCTCGACTCCGACGATATAGACCGCGGGGAATTCCAGCCCCTTAGCCGAGTGCAGCGTCATGAGAGTCACCGCATCGCTCCTGTCATCCCAGTTATCAACGTCCGCAACGAGGGAAACCTCGGCAAGAAACGCCGAGAGTTCGTCATCGTCGGTCATGTTTTCGAATTCTTCCATGGCGGCGACAAGCTCATCGATATTGTCCATCCGCTCGATGACTTTTTCCGGGTCCTCGGCATGGAGAGACAGTTCATACTTCGTCCGCTCGACAACTGCCCGGGCCATGTCCGGCAAGGACGACTCGTTCCTTATCTCCTGAAGTTCTTCGATCAATCCGTAAAATTCATGCACCTTGTTCAGCGCTGCGCCGGTCAGGCATTCATCCGCCCGTGCGATCGCCTCGAGGAGTGTCAGGGTTTTCTCTGCGGCAAACGTCTCGAGAACCTCGATCGTCCGCTCCCCGATGCCCCGTTTCGGCGTGGTGATCGCCCGCGCAAAACTCACCGTATCGCGGGGATTGTTCAGAATGCGGAGATAGGCGAGAACATCTTTTATTTCCCGGCGCTCATAGAACCTGATACCGCCGACAATAACATAGCGAATCGCGCGCCGCCGGAGAACATCCTCGAACGAGCGTGACTGTGCGTTGGTCCTGTACAGGATCACCGAATCGCTGAGTGCGAAACCGTGACTGTTCCGCTCTTCTTCGATGGAATTCACCACCTGCTCGGCTTCATCACGGTCGTTGTAGCAGTCGAAAACGGGAATCCTGTCGCCGTCCGGCTGGTCGGTGTAGAGCTGTTTAACCATGCGCCGCGTATTGTGTTTCACCACGCTGTTTGCCGCCTTGAGAATGTTCCCCGTAGAACGGTAGTTTTTCTCGAGGCGGGTCGTCTTCACCTGCTTGAAATCGCGCTCGAAACCGAGGATATTGTTGATATCGGCGCCGCGCCAGCTGTAAATCGACTGGTCATCGTCACCCACGACCGTAACCTTCCCCGCGTCTCCCGCGAGGAGCTTCATGAGCAGGTATTGCGCCCTGTTCGTGTCCTGGTACTCATCTACCAGGATGTGGTCGAATTTTTTCTGCCAGCGTTTCAGCGATTCGGGATACTTCCTGAACATCTCCACCGGTTGCACGAGGAGATCGTCGAAATCGAACGCCCCCGCTTCGTGCAGGGCGGTATTATAGCGCCGATAGACGTTCGCTAAAAGTTCGGCATCATCGCCGAATGCGGCTTCTTCGACATCTTCGGGCAGCAGGAAATCGTTTTTGGCGCGAGCGATAATGTGTTTGGCGCGGGTGGGCGGAAGCCGGTGCTTTGAGATATTCATTTCCGCGAGCACCTTTTTTACAATCCGCTTTCTGTCGTCATCGTCATAGATGGTGAAATTACGGTTGAATCCCCAGTTCTCGGCTTCCCGTCGCAGGATACGGACGCACATGCCGTGAAACGTCCCGATCCACAGGTTCCGCGCGGGTATATGGAGCAGGTTCTCGACCCGCGCACACATTTCCTTCGCCGCCTTATTGGTGAAGGTAACCGCCAGGATGCGCCACGGCTTTGCACCGCGGGAAACGAGATGGGCAATCTTGTAGGTGAGGACCCGTGTTTTCCCGCTGCCCGCACCCGCAAGCACGAGTGTCGGATTTTGTACGTGTTCAACCGCTTCCCGCTGGGCGGGATTCAGTTCGCTGAGATCTATCATGAAAGAGTGCCGCTTGTGGATAAATGTCGTCTGTTTTCCGTTTTCTACCGCCTCTGTCCCATCATCCAATTGTACTTCCGCGCACATGCCGTCTGCTCTCGGCTCGCGCAAAGACACACCGGTCGCGGACTCTCTCGTTCCCCGGTATTCACCCAGGAAAAAGGGGAGGATGCTCCGGTGTGTTCAAAAGATAAGCCTGCACCGTGCGGCAAGCTCCACCCTGTCACCGATCAGGATGTCCTTCTCCTTCTGCGAGACCACTAAAACCGCGGTCTCCTGCTCCATGACATTGACCGCCTGGAGTTCACCGACCGAGGTGCGGAACCCGGGTTCCTTATCGTCGTCCTGACGGCTGTACACGATGAACCTGTCGCCCGGCCTTACCCCTTCGGTCGAACCCTTGTCGATATAGAGAATATCGTTGACATGTATACTGACAATCGGTTCGTTGATTGCGAGAATGGTTCCCGTGATGATTTCCTTCGGCCGCACCCAGGCATCGAACCGGGGAGCTTCGGTGAACCTGATCGGCATGACAAGGTCGCCTTTGCCGATAGGATCGTATGTCTCTTCTATTCTGCACCTCGTACGGTCATCACCGATTGAGATGACTTCGACAATGCCTTTGATGCGGACAACATGGCCGAGATCCCTGTTCGTGTCGGGGTGTTTTACCCGGTCACCCACCGTGAGAACGGCGAGCATGCTGCCCTCTTTCACCCCGCCATCGACACCCAGGTCGATGGAGACGATGTCGTACTGGGTTGCCCGCTCGCTTCTGCCCTCGATTTCCACAATTTCTTTCTTCGGCAGGTCGGAGCGCTTCGATATGAACCCGGTGCGAAGATAGATTTCCTTCTCATAGGCGTAACGCGGCTCACGCAGGCGCTGGAGTATCTCACGGTCGTCGCGGGAAGTGCCTTCCGGTCTTTGTTGTTCGCCTGCGGCAAGCTCCTCCGTCCGGGGTGCCGTTTCAAGGAACTGCGGTTCGGGTTGTTTCAGGGGCTTAACCACTACCTTCTCCGGTGTCTTTTCCTCCATGCCCATACGCTGAATAAACTGCTTGAGTGAAAGCTCTTGGCCCGGATAGATCCAGTGAGGATCCTCGATAAAGAGGTTTTTCTTCCATATGTCCGGCCAGGTAAGGGGATCGCCGAAAAAATACTCGGCAATATCCCAGAGCGTATCACCTTTCTTGACCACGTAAATGTCCGGTATATCACGAACCGGAACCGGCTGTTTCGCTTCCTCGGCAATCGAGAGTACCGCGGTCAGTACCAGCACCAAAAGAGCGGAAACTGCAATGAGACGTTTCATGGCGTACCTTCCTTGAACGAAGTCAATTATGCGAAAGCCTTTTCTTCTTTCTCATCTTCCTGAATTCACGTACCGCCCGGGTATGTTCCTGCAAGGTTTTTGAAAACACATGCCCCCCCTTCCCATCCGCCATAAAATACAAATACTGGGTATCGGCGGGATACAACGCCGCTAAAAGAGACGTTACACCGGGACTCGCAATCGGGCCGGGCGGCAATCCCGTGTTGGTATAGGTATTAAAGGGAGACTCAATTTTCAAGTCCTCATTCAGCACCCGGCGTTTCTCGCCGAGCGCGTACTGTATTGTCGGATTCGCTTCGAGAGGACGGTTGAGTTTGAGGCGCTTGTGCAGTACCGCTGAAATCAGCGGACGTTCCTTCTCAAGCCCTGCCTCGGCTTCGATGATGGACGCGAGGATGACCACTTCGCTCACGCTCATCCCGATCTCATGCGCCCGCGCCGTAAAGGAATCACTGAACACGGTCTTGAATTGATTTACCATGCGGGTGATCATTTCCATCGGCGCCGTCCCCCGTCGGACGAAATACGTATCAGGGTAAAGGTAGCCTTCCAGGGTGGCATTGTCAATACCTAACTCCCGGCTGAGGACACTGTCCGATGCGAATTCCACGAACCGGCTCGAATCGATTTGTGCCTGTGTCACCAGGATCGATGCCGTTTCACGAATGGTCAGACCTTCAAAAACAGTCACCCGGCAGTCGGGTGGACTCGGCGGATTCAGGGTGAGAAGCTCCGCGATACGGGCGGTGCTCATGGTACCGTCCACCGTATGCCTGCCAGCCTTGAAGTTTCGTGCGTATCCGCGCCGCCCGGCAAGGTGTTTGAAGTATGTCACGCTCCGAATGAGCTCCTGCTCGTGGAGCGCCTTCGCGATGCTGTCGGCGGTCAGTCCCATTTCAATATCAATGGTAACTGATTCCCTTCTGCCCGTGGGACTGTTCACCCAGACGAGCCACCCCCCTGCCGCAAGGAAAACCGCGAGAATGATACCTAAAGTTGCCAGAATTACCGCGAATCTCGTTCGTGTCATGATACCGTTTTCAAATATTCCTGCAACATAAGCGTTGCTGAAATTCTATCGACCATTTCCTTGTTGCGGTACACTTTTTTGTTCATTTCCTGCATGACGCGGTGCGCCTGCATCGTTGTCATCCGCTCATCCCAGAACACGATGTTCAGGGAAGTTATTTCGACGAGTTTCGCTCCAAAATCCCGGACTTTCAGGCTCTTTTCACTCTCCGTGCCGTTCATGTTGAGCGGAAGACCGAGGACAATAGTGCCGACGTCGTTTTCCTCCGCGGCATGCGCCACGAGGCCGGGGAGTTCCGCCTCATCAGAGACCACGATGGTATCAAGTCCCTGCGCCGTTATGCCAAGCTCATCGGAAACAGCGAGGCCGGTCCGCCGTTCGCCATAATCAACCGCAAGTATTCTCACGAGTACCTCTCCCGTATATCTCGTCGAGTATCTGCCGGTGTGCGGTGAACGCAAGCGGGGGGAGTTCCTCCATCCCGAACCAGCCCACCTCGTCCGCATCATCTCCCGGAACCGCATCACCATGCCACCGGTCCGCCTCGAACGCGATTAGGACAACATGACGGTCCGGTTCGGCGATGCTGCTGTAGATTCCGATGAGGGTCACGTCCTCCGCGATGATGCCGGTTTCCTCACGAAGCTCACGCCGTGCGGCTTCCTCCGCGGCTTCGCCCCATTCCACAAATCCTCCCGGAAGACACCACAGCCCTTTGCCCGGATCGACAGAACGCCTCGTGAGCATCACAGTATTCCCGTTCGAGACAACCTGGCAGGTCGCCGGGATGGGATTGAAGTAGGCAATATACCCGCATGTGCCGCATACCGGTCGGGTACGCCCATCGCAGGGAACAAGCGCAACAGTACCGCCGCACTTCTGGCAGAAATTATATTCCGGTTGTTTTAGGTTCATACTAGGTACAATATACATGTGCTTGGCGTTGTTTGCCAACGGAAAAAATATCGGGCGGATGCTCTCAGTGTCCGGTCGTGCAAAGGCTGCCATCAATTGCGGAGTATCGCGGAGGATGGAAAAAAACCGCCATGCCGTACGAACACAGTCGTTGCTCTTTATCCGAAATTTTCGTACATTATCCGGTGAAAGGATAGACAATAATGCCACGAAAAAAAAAGACCGGTACGGATATAACCCCGTTCGAAGAACTTGTCCAGATCATGAAGACACTCCATGAGCCCGGCGGCTGTCCCTGGGATCGCGAACAGACGCACGAGAGTCTCAAGCCCTACCTCATCGAGGAGGCCTACGAGGTGATTGAGGCGATTGATTCAGGCTCCGATGAGCTGCTCACAGAGGAACTCGGTGACGTTCTCTTGCAGGTGGTGTTTCATGCCCGGATTGCCGAGAACGAAGAACGTTTTACCATCAGCGATGTCATCCGGGGAATCATCACCAAGCTGAAACGCCGTCATCCCCATGTTTTCGGCGATGTCGATGCAATAACGACCGACCAGGTGTTAAAGAACTGGGAGGAAATCAAACGGAAAGAGAAACGCGAGAAACGAGAGGGCGGATCTGTTCTCGACGGGCTCCCGAGGGATCTTCCCGCGCTCATGAAAGCCCGCCGGGTACAGGAAAAGGTCTCGCGTGTGGGCTTCGACTGGGAACGTACCGAAGAAGTGATGCTCAAGGTGGAGGAGGAACTCGGGGAGCTCAAGGAGGCGAGCAGGAAAAACGATCGTGCCGCCATCGAGGAAGAACTTGGCGACCTGCTGTTCTCGATCGCCAACCTTGCGCGATTCGAGAAGCTCTGT
Source organism: uncultured bacterium (assembly GCA_964456585.1). Lineage (GTDB taxonomy): Bacteria > Latescibacterota > Latescibacteria > Latescibacterales > Latescibacteraceae > Latescibacter. The sequence goes on along the minus strand of CAYWBT010000045.1, from coordinate 7,359 downwards.
CCCGAAGACGCCCTCAAAAAGACCATCGACAAGTTCCAGAAACGCTTCCAGTATATCGAGCAGGAACTGCCGAAGCGGGGGAAAACGCTCGGCGAGGCTACTCTCGAGGAGATGGACCGGCTCTGGGAAGAGGTGAAACAGCAGGAGAGGGGGATCGATTCCCCGTAGGTTTCCCGCAATACAGTGCCTTTTTTCTGCTTCTTTTCCTCCGCCTCACTCGTATAATACCTACACAAGCGATCCTTTTTAACACCAGCATACATTCCGGGAGCATGCCATGAAGGAAGCATTATTTCACATCCCGAACATCTCATGCGGTCACTGCATACGGGCCATTCAACAGGAACTCGGCGATATGGACGGTGTCGAGAGCGTCGAGGGCGATCCCGTATCGAAACGGGTCACCGTGCGGTTTACCGATCCCGCCGAACGCTCAGCCCTGGTCAGCTCACTCGAAGAAATCGGCTACCCTCCCGAGGATTAACATGGCCACTGAGGAAAGACAAACCGGCTCCACACCAAAGATCGACGTCATCGAACTGCCCGTGCTGGGAATGACCTGCGCCAACTGCGCCGCAACGATCGAGCGTACACTGAATAAAAAAACTCCCGGCATCGTTTCGGCCGTGGTCAATTTCGCCAATGAGCGGGTCACAATTTCGTACGATCCCGCTGCCATCGATACCGACGCCATCGCGTCATCGGTTGAGAAGGCGGGCTACCGGCTCATCATACCCCGTGCCGGGACAGACGGGGAAGATGCCGAACAACAGGAGCGGGAAAAAGTCATCGCCGATGAAAGGCTCCGGTTTGCCGTGGGCGCACTCTTCGCACTGCCGCTCTTTTTATTGAGCATGGGGCGGGATTTCTCGATGGTCGGCGTCTGGTCTCACGCTCCCTGGGTAAACTGGCTCTTTTTCGCTCTCGCGACACCGGTTCAGTTTTACACCGGCTGGGGATTTTACACCGGCGGCATCACAAGCCTGCGAAACCGGAGCGCTAACATGGATGTCCTCGTCGCCCTCGGTTCGACGACGGCGTACGTCTATTCCATCGCTGTTCTGCTCATTCCCGGGCTGGGAATGCACGTGTATTTCGAAACATCCGCAGTTATTATCACCCTCATCAAGCTCGGCAAACTGCTCGAGGCGCGTGCAAAAGGCCAGGCGTCATCGGCGATCAGAAAGCTCATGTCGCTCGCCCCGGCCACCGCGACGATCGAGATCGGCGGCACCGAAACGACTGTCCCCGCTGACCAGGTGCAGTCCGGAGACATGGTCATTATCAAGCCCGGCGAGCGCATACCGGTCGATGGCATCGTCGAATCCGGTTCTTCGACCACGGATGAGAGCATGCTGACCGGTGAATCCCTCCCGGTTGATAAGACAATCGGGGATCACGTCTTCGGAGGTACGATTAATTTCCACGGCCGCCTCAAGGTGCGCGCGAGCGGAATGAGCAGTGAAACCGCGCTCGCCCAGATAATCCTTCTCGTTCGCCAGGCTCAGGGAAGCAAGGCACCCATACAGCGCCTCGCCGACAAGGTTTCGTCCGTGTTTGTACCCGCCATCCTGGTGATCGCGCTCGTCACGTTCGTCAGTTGGTGGCTGATCGGCGGGAGCTTTGTGCCCGCCATGATCCGGATGGTTTCCGTACTGGTCATTGCCTGTCCCTGCGCCCTCGGTCTTGCGACGCCAACCGCGGTCATGGTCGGCACAGGCAAGGGTGCCGGCCGGGGAATACTCTTCAAGAACAGCGAGGCACTCGAAACCGCGGAGAAACTCACCACGATCATGTTCGATAAGACCGGTACGATTACCAGCGGGAAACCGGAACTCACCGACTGGGTGCCGTACGGTTCCGCAGGCGACTATGACCTTGCGCTCGCAGCGAGTGCGGAGAGCGGTTCCGAACATCCCCTGTCGCGGGCAATCGTCGAAGGCGCACTGGTCAGAGGGCTTTCCCTGAGCGAGCCGGAAGATTTTCACGCCGAGTCGGGACATGGCATCTCAGCGGTCGTGTCGGGTGCTAAAGTCAGGGTCGGGAAACCCGAATGGTTTCATGACATGCTCGAAGGTAACGATACGGCATCCCGTACCATCGATACCTTGTCCTCCCAGGGCAAAACAACCATGGTCGTCCAGGTCGATACCCGGATCGCCGGGGTGCTCTCGGTTTCCGACAGCCCGAAGCCCGAAGCCGCATCGGCAATCGCGGCACTCACGGGCATGGGAATCGAACCGATCATGCTCACCGGGGACAACGAGAAGACCGCCGAGGCTATGGCTGCGCATGTCGGAATACGGCGGGTTATCGCCGGGGTTCTGCCCGACAGAAAGGAATCGGAAATTGTCCTGATCCAGGGCAAAGGTGTTATGGTCGGCATGGTCGGGGATGGTATCAATGACGCTCCGGCACTGGCACGGGCCGATGTTGGTTTCGCGATCGGTTCCGGAACCGACATCGCGATGGAATCGTCCGATGTCACCCTGGTTGGCGGCGATCTCACCGGCGTTGTTCGCGCGATACGGCTCTCGCGGGCGACCATGCGAACAATACGGCAGAATCTCTTCTGGGCGTTTTTCTACAATGTCTCCCTGGTACCGCTCGCTGCCGGCGTCTTTATCGGCATCGGGTTTCTCCCCCTCTTCATCAGGGAGCTGCATCCGGTCATGGCTGCGGGCGCCATGGCGTTTTCCAGCGTTTCGGTCGTGCTCAACAGCCTCCGCCTGTCGCGGGCGAATGTGTGATCCTTCAGGATGTCATACCCCTTCCCTCGGGACGGCGTCAGCACCCCGCATTCACTGCTGCCTTCCCGATACTGAAGCAAAAAAAAGCCCTGATCTCTCAGGGCTTTTTTCTTGATCGGTAATGATTCCGCTTACTTGAGGAGCGTCATCTTCATGGTCTTGGAGAAGTCACCCGACTTCACCGTGTAGAAGTAGACACCAGCGGACATGCCGGAAGCATCCCAAACGAGGGAGTGCCTGCCGGCGGAAAGCGCGTCGTTGACCAGTGTGTCAACCTTCTGACCGGCGACATTGTAAATGTCAACCGAAACATGGCCGGCTTCGGTAATGGTGAAGCCGATCGTGGTCGTCGGGTTGAACGGGTTCGGAGTATTCTGGTCGACGGCAAATGCTGCGACCGCTTCTTCTTCCACCGCGGTAGGTTCGTTGGTGATGGTGCCACGGAAGGAGTCAAAGGCGATGTGGTTCGCCGTGTGCTGGCCTTCGAATCCCAGACCACCGATGGAGACATTTTCCTCGGTAACAGCTGTCGCCCAGTAGAAACCGTCGTACGCGGAGCCGGAGTGCAGCACCTGGCCACCGAGGTTGGTGTTCTGGTTATCGGATATGACATCATCCGCGAAGTTCATGTGCTCGATGCCGGAACCGTCCTGCGTTGCCACCGCGAAGGAAGACAGGCCGACATAACTCGTACCCATGATGTTGAATCCGTTTTTATCGATGGTCGCGGAGTCGACACGGAGCTCTGTCCCTTCAGCATCGGTCAGGCATACCCATGCCGGCTCGTAGTCTGGCGCATACGCTCTGTCGAGGAAATAGTCGCCATTCCTGTTCTGGAATACGACATAATCTGCCTGAGGCGTAGCTTCATCTTCGAGTATGCGGGTTGTGTCGATCATTTCCCACATACAGCAGGTATGGGCGACGATCAGCCAGTTGTTCGGCCTGTTTTTGCTCGGATGGAGATGGTGGAACGAACCGTTGATGTAGCCGTTCGGGCCGCCATCTTCCGGCATGTACCACTCGTGGAGCAACTTATCGAAGATAGGTTCGCCATCGAAGCTCACACAGCGGAGCCTGTTCCACTCGATTTCCTTCTGGTGGAGGCCGGGTGAGTTCACATAGATGTAGTTGTTGTCGGTGAAGCAGGAGTTGTTCTGCGACCACGAACCGATCTTGGCTCCCAGATCTTCCCACTCAAGCTCGTCCCAGCCGAGCCACGTTTCATCGAGAATCGCCTCGCCGTCGGCCACGAATTCCCATTTCAGCATCGTGTTTACCAGGCCAGAAACGTTATGGCTACAATGGTAAAAAATGCTTTGGTCGGTCGGGTCGAGAACCGGACCTCCGGTGAGGAAGAAACCCTCGTCGTAGGGTCCGAGGTCGCCTCCATTTGACGGGGGGTAGATGGCACAGTCAGTCCACATCAGGTTGTTCAGGTCGGTGGCATCTCCGCCGAGTATCCACTTGAAGTGCGCGCCGTTCTTCGCCCACGTCTCTGGCGTTCCGTCTTCTTTAAGATTACGAGATTCTGCCCACCAAAGCCTTGCTCCAAAGAACATCGGATTGTCAAGAGGCAGGCCGTCTACACCCGTTTCGATGATGTGGGTCATCTGGGATTCCCAGTCAAAGCCGATCTGAACATAATCGCATGCCTTCAGACGCGGGGTTTTGTCGTCGTATCCCCAGAGGTAATAATCATACGTGCCGGCGGCAACCATTTCAGCGTCCTGGTTTGTACCATCCCAGACGACGGTTTGCGAGCCAATCTCCCGCTGGTAGCGCGGTGAGATATAGACAGTCGTATCGATGCCGTTGACATAGTGCCAACCGAGATTACCGTTCTGGACTGCAGTAATGTTTTCTCCCTGACCGCTGGTATTGATCACCAGGTAAACCGCACCGGGTTTCCCCCCCATTTCGAATGGAATGGTCAGTTCGCTTCCTTCGAACTGGTACTCAAGCGAACTTTCGCCCGTGATGGTCATAACCGTTGGAATAAAATCTGCAGCAAAAGAACACGTCGCAAAAAGCATCAGTACGACGAGAAACAAATTTTTTTTCATTTTCCCTCTCCTGATAAAACATTTCATCAAAAATGTGCTGCATATGGTAGCGTTTGCTATTCTCTCTCTGTTTACCTCCCTTCTGGACTATTAGTGCATAGTTATACGAGACATTTACATGGGAATCTCTTCCCCCGTTTGCAAATCATAATAATACCTATTATGTGAAAAAGAAAGGAAAAAAACAATATTTTTTTCCCCCCCCTTTTTTTTACTTAAACATCATATAAAAAAAGCCCCGGTTCCCCGGGGCTTTTTCATGTTGGTACGGACCCAAAGTCCGTTTAGTTCCGCTTACTTGAGGAGCGTCATCTTCATGGTCTTGGAGAAGTCACCGGACTTCACCGTGTAGAAGTAGACACCAGCGGACATGCCGGAAGCATTCCAGACGAGGGAGTGCCGGCCGGCGGAAAGTGCGTCGTTAACCAGTGTGTCAACCTTCTGGCCGGCGACATTGTAAATGTCAACCGAAACATGGCCGGCTTCGGTAATGGTGAAGCCGATCGTGGTCGTCGGGTTGAACGGGTTCGGGGTATTCTGGTCGACGGCAAACGCGGCGACAGCTTCTTCTTCAACCGCAGAGGGTTCATTGGTGATAGAGCCCTTGAAGGAATCGGATGCTGTGTACCAGATCTGGGAAACTTCAGACCAGCCACCCGTACCGCTGCTCAAAGGAGCGCCGGAATAAAGACCATCAAAACTGGTGCCACCGGAACATACGAGGCCACCGCCCTTGATGTTCTTGTTATCGCTGACCGTGTCATCGGAATACGAGCACAGGTCGATAGCGGTACCGTCCTGGGTGGAAACACCAAAGGACGTGAGACCAAGGTAACTTATCGAGATGAAGTTGATGCCGTTCTTTTCGACCGAGAACGAGTCACGTCTCGTAACCTTGCTTTCCTCGTCATGGAGGCAGACCCACGCCGGTTCGAAGTCGGGCTGATATGCCATATCGAAGAAGTAGTCACCGTTGGCATTCTTCCAGACAATATAATCCGCGGCATCCGTATCGGCATCGTCAAGAATCATCGTGGTATCGATCATCTCGTGCATACAGCTTGTGTGGCTGCCGAGGAGCCAGTAATTCGCCCTGGTCGGATCGGAGTGCATGTGATGGAACGCGCCGTTGATGTATTCGTTCGGCCCGTTGTCATCAGGCATGTACCACTCGTGCATCATCTTGTCGAAGACAAGTTCGCCATCGAAGCTCACGCAGCGCAGCTTGTTCCATTCCTCTTCCTTCTGGTGCAGACCGGGAGAAACGGCATAAATATAGCTGCCGTCCGTGTAGCACGATGGTTTCTGAGACCAGACACCGATTTTGTTGCCGTGGTCTTCAAGTTCGAGCTCATCCCAGCCGAGCCATCCTTCGTCGAGAATGGCTTCACCGTCGGTAACCCATTCAAATTTGAGGAAGGTATTCGTCGTATTCGTGACATTGACAGAGCAATGGATGAAATTGTTGAAGTCGTTGAAGAACACAGGGCCGCCGTAGGTGAAGGTGCTTGCATAGGCCTTGTCCTGGTACATGGCGCACCAGGTCGTCTGCAAGTGCTCGAGGTCGGACGGATCTCCGCCGACTTCCCACTTGAGATGAGCACCATGTTGCATATATGGAGTAGTGTCGACCGCCCACCACCATACCTGAGAACCACAAATCAAAGGCTTTGCGAGCGTCAAGCCGTCGCTCCCCTTCGTATAGATCTGGTTGAACTGGGATTCCCAGTCGTACCCGATCATCATGTAATCGCAGAGCGGCAGCCGTGCGGTCTGATCGTCGTACGCCCAGAGATAGTAATCGTACGTTCCCGGAGAAACGTCGTTACCATCGGCATCCACACCATTCCATACGATCGAGGAGGTACCAACATCTCTCTGATACCGCTGTGAAACGTACACGGTGGTATCGACACCGTTGACATAGTGCCAGCCGAGGAAACCGTTCTGGGTAGCACCAATGCTAGCCGCCAGACCGTGCGTATTGAGAACGAAGTAGACAGCCGCGGGAGTACCGGTGATATTAACAGGTACGGTCAATTCCGAGCCGTCGAAATCATAGGTGATTTCAGACTCCCCGGTGAGGGTTAAAACGCTGGGTGCGAAGTCGGCTGCAAAAGACCATGTAGCAATAAGCATCAATGCAGCAAAAACAAAGATTTTTCTCATTTTTTCCTCCTAAATACAACCATTCACTCTTACATGAGATACATGTAAACTTACCCTTAGCTCGTTGTCCTCGTATCCTCCTTTCCCACTAGCTATTAAGGTTTTATCGCCAATTTGTTATGGGGGAATAAAAACTAATCCCACTTAATTTCTCTAACTAGTATGTAATAATATATATAAAAAAAATAAAAAAACAACTTTTTTTTTATTAAAACTATCCCATAACTACTACTGGTGAGAGTAAGTCTTCTCACAATAAAAAAAGCCCCGGTTTCCCGGGGCTTTTTCATGTTGGTACGGACCCAAAGTCCGTTCTGTGCCGCTTACTTGAGGAGCGTCATCTTCATGGTCTTGGAGAAGTCACCCGACTTCAC
>CAYWBT010000044.1:0-19181 GCA_964456585.1 uncultured bacterium | reverse complement strand
GCGGTTGGCCGTGCCGCCCTGGAGAGCGAATATCATGGACGGGTGGCCCTCAATTTCGAACTCAAGCGGGCGATCGGCACCGCGGCGGCACGCGAAGTACGCGCAGGCCAGCAAATACTCATCAACGACGGTTCGACAACCTTTCATCTCGCCGCCAGCCTCGGGAACGTAGGCCTACTCGAAGTATATACCAACTCGATCGCCATGATCTCGGAATTCTCACGGTTCAGAAATATCAGGTTGTACCTGCTCGGCGGTGAGTACAATCCCGCCCTGTATTCCATCGGGGGAAGCATGACCGAACGAATGGTGGAAATGATCAATTTCGATGTCGTTTTTCTGGGAGCGGACGCTGTCGACAAACGGGGGCGCTGTTTTGTCGGGAGTCAGGGTGAGTCGCGCATGACACAGATCATGCTTCGCAGCGGCAAGAAACGGGTGCTTCTCGCCGATCATACGAAAGCGTGTGCACACGGTTCCATCGCCTTCAGCTCGCTCGATGAATTCGACCTGTGGATCACCACTCCCGGAATCCCTCATGACATCATGAAAAACTATCGAAAACAAATTCATATTGTGGAGGCTCTACCATGAGTTATACCATTGACTGGGCGCACGTCGACCTGACACAGGTTCCCCGACTCACGACCACAGAGATACCCGGCCCGAAATCGCAGGAACTGCACGCCCGGGCTTCGGCGATCATGAAGGGTTATTCCGGCCAGGTACGCCTCTTTCCGGTGGCGTTCGAGAGCGGTTACGGCTGTACACTGACTGATGCGGACGGTAACGTGTACCTCGATTTCTCATCGGGCATCTATGTGACGACGCTCGGACACTGCCACCCGAAAGTCACCGAGGCAGTGCAGAAAGCCGCCGGCACCCTGATGAATTGTCACGATTTCACCACGCCGATCAAGGTGAAACTTCTCGAAAAAATCAGGGAAATACTCCCCGGCGATCTTGAGGCGGTGCAGCTGTACGACAGCGGAACAACGGCGGTCGAGGCCGGTCTGCGCGTATGCCGTGCCGCGACGGGAAAGCATGAATTCCTCTCGTGTTTCGCCGATTTCCACGGCAAGAGCGGTCATGCGGTCAGCCTGGCCCGCATGAAGCCGAGCAACGGACCGACCAGGGAACCCGGATTTTACATGATGCCCCGACCGAATCCGTATCGCCCCCACTTCACCAGAGAGGACGGCACCATCGATACCGACGCCTACCTCGACTTTTACGACGAATTTATCCTCGAAGCGACAACCGGGCAGGTCGCGGCGATTGTGCTCGAGCCGATCCAGGGCTGGGCGGGATCGATCTTCCCGCCGGACGATTTTTTCCCGAAGCTCAGACGCTGGTGTGACGAACGCAAGATACTCCTGTTCGCTGACGAGGTGTTGACCTCCATGGGGCGGACGGGGACGTTTCTGGCGATGGAACACTGGGATACGCTGCCCGATGTTGTCACCCTCGGCAAGGGTTTCGGTAACGGATTCCCTGTGACCGCAATGGTGGTCAGGAAAGAGTACGGCGCTTCTGTGGAAACCATCAGCGCATCGACGAGCTACGGTGGCAATCCAATGGCCTGCGCAGCTGCGCTTGCCTCGATCGAGGCGATCCAGGAGGAGGGACTGCTTGAGAACGCCCGCCGTCTCGAAGCGTACTTCGTCGAGCGACTCAACGACATGAAGGCGGCGCACCCCATTATCGGCGATGTCCGCTGCAAGGGCTGCCTGATGGGCATCGAGCTGGTGAAAGACCGCGGAACGAAGGAACCGTTCGACGACGCGGGTGTGTTCGTCTACAAGAGTGCGTTCGAAAAGGGACTGGCGTGGATACCGGCCGGACACATTCTGCGCATGAGCCCGCCGATCGTCATGGATGTTGATGTCGCCGCGAAGTGCATGGACATCATCGACGAGGCAATCGGTGAGGCTGAGCGCCACTTCGGGTATTAAATTCCCGGGTTCTCAAGAAAATGGACGTTATTCAGAAGGAGCACAGAGTGGAAACGATTCGTTTTGGCATTATCGGCCTCGGACTCATGGGAAGAGAGTTCGCCAGCGTGGCGGCGCGGTGGCATCACCTGCCCGACATGGACATCCGACCGGAGATCGTTGCACTATGCGACCGCGACCTCTCGGAACATCTGACCGGCTGGTATATCAGCAACATACCCACGATCACCCAGGTGACGGACGATTACCGCGAGCTTGTGGCAAATCCCGAGATCGACGCGGTCTACTGCGCGGTTCCGCACCACCTGCACGAGGAATTCTATACGGCGATCATACGGGCGGGCAAACACCTACTCGGAGAAAAGCCGTTCGGTATCGACCGGCCCGCCAATGATGCGATCTGCGCAACGATACGGGAACATCCCGAAAGCTTCGTACGGTGCACGTCGCAGTTCCCGTTCTTCCCGGCAATGCAGCGGCTCTGCGGCATGATCGATACCGGCGCATTCGGGAAAGTGATCGAGGTGGAAGCGGGATTCCTCCACTCGAGCGACCTCGATCCCGACAAACCCGTCAACTGGAAGCGCGTCATCAAATATAACGGCGCGTATGGCTGCATGGGCGACCTCGGTATGCACGCCTGCCATGTCCCGTTCCGTTCGGGCTGGGTGCCGAAGAATGTCCGGGCGATCCTCTCGAACATCGTTCCCGAGCGGCCCGATGGAAAAGGAGGAACGATGCCCTGCGAAACCTGGGATAACGCGGCACTCTTCTGCGAGACAGTCGATACGCACACCGGAGAAACGTTCCCGATGACCATCAAAACGCAGCGGATCGCACCGGGCGAGAAGAACACCTGGCACCTGTCTATTCTCGGCACGAAAGCTTCAGCGCGGTTCTCCACCAAAAATCCCAAGCTGCTCCAACTGCTCGAATACAGCGGCGGGGAACAGACCTGGCAGCATATCGACATGGGGAGCGAGACCGTATTCAAAACCATCACGGGCGGCATTTTCGAGTTCGGATTTTCCGACGCCCTGCTCCAGATGTGGGCCTCGTATCTCTACGAGCTGAAGAACGGTACACCCCTCAAGCGTTTTGCCGGCTGTGTCACGCCCGAAGAAACAGCGCTGAGCCACCGTCTTTTTACCGCCGCGCTCGAGTCGCAGGCAAACCAAACGGTGGTTCCGGTCAAGTAAACTGATACTCTGGAGGGCACCAGCATGAAGAATAACCGGTTGAGCAGCAAGGCTCCGAGGGGAATTGCCATTATTGCGGTTATCGGCCCGGCGTTCGTGTGGTGTGCCGAATATATCGGTTCGGGCGAGGTTATCCTGTCCACACGGATGGGCGCCATTTTCGGCAGCGCAGTCCTGTGGGCTCCAACACTGGTCATTATCCTGAAAACCTTCATCGGGGCGGGGGGAGCACATTATACTGTCTGTACCGGCGAAGGCATGATGGACATGTTCAGCCGGTTACCCGGCCCCCGGAACTGGGTGGTCTGGATCGTACTCGTCGGGCAGTTCCTCGCGGGTGCCATATCCATTGGGGGAATTGCCTCTGCTGCCGGTATATTTGCCCACACTCTTCTCCCGCTAAAACCGTTTCTCTGGGGATGGATCATCACGATTTTCGCAATTCTTGTGGTATGGTCCGGCACATTCAACATCATGAAGTACCTCATGAGCACCCTCGTCTTTATCATCGTTGTCGGTATTCTGTATGTTGCCCTCAAAACCTTTCCGGGATGGAGCGAGATTCTCAGGGGACTGTTCCTGTTCAGAATACCGGACGTCCCCGGGTGGGCACAGACCATTGAAAAGGTTTCACCGAATCCCTGGAGGGAAATGCTGCCGCTGATCGGATGGGCTGCCGGCGGTTTTGCCAGCCAGGTATGGTACACCTACTGGGTGCTCGGGGCGGGCTACGGGATGGCGCGGGGCAGATCGTACGGCTCCCCCTGTGATACCGTGGAACTCAGCCGCATGAGTGTCGAAACCGCTCGTGAGGTCAAAGGTTGGTGCCATGTGGTATATGTCGATGCGATGGTGGCGATGGTGATCGGCGTTGTGGTGACATCAGGCTTTCTGCTCGCAGGATCCGGTGTGCTTCACCCGGCACAAATCGCCCCGAATGGACCCTCGGTGGCACTGGAACTCTCGTCGATATTCGACACCATCTGGGGAAAAGGAGGTGCGATGCTGTTCATGCTCGCCGGCTGCGCCGCCCTCACAAGCACACTGATCGCCCAGTTTGCGGGCTGGCCAAGACTTCTTGCCGACTCCTTCAGGATTTGTTTCCCGAAATTCAATCGGATGTTCCGGTGGAAAACCCAGTTCAGGCTGTTCATCGCCATTTTCTTCTTCACTAACATCTTCATCATCTACACGCTGGGGATACAACCCGTCTTCATCATCAAAATCAGCGCCGTGTTCGAGGGACTGCTTCTCACTCCCCTGCAAGCCTTTTCAGTCCTCGTCGGGCTCACATGGATCATGCCCCGCCTCGTGGCGCCGGAAGCTGCAAAGATACTCCGTCCCCACCGTTTCCTGCTCTTCGGGCTTGTCATTGCGGGTATCGTGTTCAGCTACTTCTGCATCTTTAAGGTGCCGGGGATTATCTTTCCCTGATGGCGGGAACGAGTGGCGTTAAGGGTTTCGTCCGCTACGCCAACATCTCCTCGATCTCTTCGAGCGTTTTACCTTTTGTCTCCCTGACCATGAACCATCCCCAGGCAAAGGCGATGAAACAAATGACCGCGTACACGTAGAAGGTCATACCCGCGAGCTTTTCCATCATCCAGGGAAAGGTCTGTGTCACGACCACATTCGAGAGCCACAGCACCATGGTCGCCACTGACATCGCCCTCCCCCGGATTCTGTTCGGGAAAATTTCCGCCGTGTATACCCAGATGACCATTGCGACGCTCATGGCAAAAAAGGCGATGTACGAGAGGATCGGGATGAGTACCCAGACCGGGGCGATCGATTCGGATTCAAAGGTGAAGCCGGTCAGCGCCATCGAGATTCCCATGCCGACGAGGCCGATGAGCAGAATGGGTCTCCTGCCGAACCTGTCGACCATGCTGATACCAGCCAGCGTGAATATGAGGTTGGTGATTCCGATTATCACTGCGGCCAGGAGGGCTGAAGAAGCGTGCTCAAACCCGGCTTTCATGAAGATCACCGGGCCGTAATAGGTGATGATATCGATACCGGTTATGTGGGCAAAGAGCGCAAGGAGAACGCCGGTCACCAGCACCTTCCGCAGTCCGGGCTGAAAGAGTTCGAAAAAGGACGACTTCTTTGTTTCGACGGTTGCGAGCACATCGCGCACCTCACGCTCAGCATGTTCGCGGCCATCGATACGGGAGAAGATAACAAGGGCTTTCCCAACCTTCCTCCGTTTGACCAGCCAGCGGGGACTCTCCGGGATCAGCATGAGGGCAAAGAAAAAGAGCACCGCCGGAAACGCTTCGACAGCAAGCATCCATCGCCAGTTGTTCGGCCCGATATCGACCAGAAGCCAGTTCGAGGTGAACGAAGACAGCACGCCTACCACGATGGCAAGCTGGTTGAGCGAAACGAGACGGCCCCTAATTCGTGCCGGGGAAATCTCGGCGATGTACATGGGCGACACCACCGAGGCAATCCCGACCGCAAGCCCGCCGATGAACCGTGCGATGACAAAGTCGGTGAACGTCCGGGGAACGGCTGACAGGACAGCGGACACGGTGAAGAGCAGTGCCGCCAGGATAAGGATCTTCTTCCTCCCAAACCGGTCGCTGATCCATCCGGCGCCGAGCGCACCGAAGGCACAGGCGATCATGAGGTTACTGACCGCGAATCCTTCCTGGTAGGTATTGAGGCTGAAGTGCTCGGTCACGAAGGTGATCGCGCCGGAGATTGCCCCGGTATCGAAACCGAAGAGAAGTCCACCGACCGCGGCGACAAAGGTGATAACGATCACATAGGCCAGACTGCCTTTATCACGCAGGTTTTCAGCAGCAGTCACCGGGATGGTTTCAGGTGATGTCATATGTTCCCTTTCCTGGGTAGTTCGAGATTTTTTTTAGGGTAGTGCACGTAAGCTTTCGATAGTCGGGATAGGCGGATAGATAGCGTCACATACCAACGATGGCCGTGGCAACGCCGCAGACCTGTACGAGCGCATCTCCGTTCAACGCAACCCGTGCTTCCCTGCCGCTTCTTCGGGTGTCATGCCGTTGTTGATGACATCGTTCAGCGCGCTGATCATATTGGGGGGATTTTCCGCCATAAAGATGTTGCGTCCGAATATGACGCCGCGGGCGCCGCCCCGGACGCTGTCGGAGGCCTTCTGGAGAACCGCGAGATCGGTATCCAGCTTTTCCGCACCGATGGTAAAGATGGGAACCGGTGTGTTTTCCACGACTTCGCTGAACCGCTCGCCGGTATAGAACGTCTTGATGAGATCGGCGCCCAGTTCCGCCATGATACGGGAAATCCGGCGGACCTTCTCATGAACATCATCGGGCGTTTTCTCCTTGTGCTCGACCACGTAACATTCGCCGATCAAGGGTATCCCAAGTTTTTCCTTCTGGTGCACTACCTCGGAAAACAGGGCGACATTTTTCGCTTCCATCTCCTCGTCCCCGTCTTCGAGAAAGAGCGAACATATCACCATCTCCGAGCCCGCCGCAACCGCCTCTTCAACGGTGGAGGCGATCACAGTATGCCCCCCACGGTAGTCGAGAGGATAGTAAAATCCCGACGACCAGTTGATGCGAACGACCGGCATCGGTGACGCCGGATTGCCGAAAAGGTCACGGTGCCTGGTGAGCATGAACCGGGGAAGGAGAAGCGCATCGGTTCCCAGGCAGTTCTCAATCGATGTACCCGCATCCTCGATCCCGGGCTGATAGCCGTACTCAACGACGTGGTCCAGCGCAGAAATGACGAGGTTTTTCTTGTTCCGAAACAGCTTCTTCAACCGAATATCTATGCCTGACATGCTCTCTCTCCTGTCGCGTTATACCATAAATGTCTGCGGACACCATGCAGTGCGTAAAATGTGTTTTGCCACGATTGTGTTAAAGTACTAGTGCCCCGGTACCGGAGTCAAGTACTTAATATATTTGGGTAGCGGGAAAAAAGCGATTGACTGTGTTCATTTATGATAATGTATCCGACTACTTCTTGTGAACGGTCAGGAAAAAATACCTTTGTATAATTCACCAGTTACCGGGGAAATGAGAATGCTCCCGTGTTCGTGTGTCAGAAAAAAACCTATTCGTGACACCCCGGCTGGTCGCCATTCTACATAGAGAGGAAATTGTGTGGAAAAGAGGCCGGTACATTCAACCATGACAGACGTTGGATCAACCAAGAGCTCACTGCTCTTCCCCGCGCTCGTGTTCGGCGATGAGCTTCTTGATCTCCTCGATATCTTCCCTGTTGACATCTTTGATGCCGAGGAGCGCAGCAACCATAAGCGAAGGAGAATCCTTAAACGCCCGCCTGAGCAGGTCCTTCACGATGTTCCGGTGGGAATGATTTTCCCGCTCTTTCGCCCGGTAGAAAAAGCTTCTCCCCACGCGGCGGCGCGTCAGGTGATCCTTTCTCATCAGAATGGAGAGTATTTTACGGATGGAGCCGTCGGAGAGATGACGGTTCTTTTCTGCGAGGGTGGTCTGGATGTCTTCGGTGGAAACCTGCCCTTTTTCCCATATAACCTGCATAAATTCAAGCTCGACTTCGGTAAACGTCGGAGATATGCGACGTACCATGGTGGTTATCCTCCTTCCGAGAGCGGGCATAACGAGAATAGTTTCTCGTGCAGTATAGTGTTAAAACATTATTTTGTCAAGGAAAAAGAGGTGTTACGGGCTGCATTTTACCTTGATTATCACTGTTATTCGCGTTATAATTGAGGGTAATAAATGAGGATTACAACCTGATCGGAGACAACGGCCGGATGAATTTTACCGTCTATGTCAACAGAACATACTGCAAGGGTGTCGAGGAATGCGGCCTCTGCCTGCATGTCTGCAAAAAGGCGGTCTATGAAGAGTCCGGGACGCTGAATGAACGGGGTGTCCGCCCACCTGAAGCGGTACGGCCGGAAGATTGTACCGGCTGTGAACTGTGCATGATCTACTGCCCGGATATGGCCATCGTGATCGAACCGGAATCCGGCAGGGATCCCGGGGAAACGGCCGGACGGACACTGCCTGAACCGGATAATTCCAGCAAATCGAAATCATCGGGGGAGAAGACGGATTGAGAACGAAACGGCATGGCACGGTGCTGAAAGATCGCGTCCTGAGCGGCTGCCACTTCATGCAGGGGAATGTCGCCTGTGCAGAGGGGGCGCTCGCCGCGGGGTGCAGTTTCATGGCCGGCTATCCCATCACCCCGGCGACGGAAATCGCGGAGCGGTTGGCGCGCCGTCTCCCCGCGCTCCGGGACGGCACCGGCGTTTTTATCCAGATGGAGGATGAAATCAGTTCGCTCGCCGCGGTTATCGGGGCGTCCTGGACGGGGAAAAAGGCGATGACCGCAACGAGCGGCCCGGGTATGAGCCTCATGCTGGAACATGTCGGGTATGCGGTCGGAACCGAAACCCCCTGCGTCATCGTCGATGTTCAGCGGGGCGGGCCGACCACCGGAGTACCCGCGGTGGAACTCCAGGGAGACATGGTGCAGGCGCGGCGAGGTTCGCACGGTGAATACCAGATAATCTCGGTCGCACCTTCGTCGCCGCAGGAGATGTTCGATCACACCGTCCTCGCATTCAACCTCGCGGAACGGTACCGCACGCCGGTCTTTGTAATGGCGGATGCCTTCGTGGGACACATGCGGGAGAAAGTCGTCATTCCCGATCCGAGCGACCTCGTCATTTCTGCACGAAAGCTCCCCGAACCGGGATTCGACAGCGAGACCGATCAGGCATTTCTCTCCGAGGATGTCGCGCCCATGCCGGTATTCGGCAGGGGATTCAATGCCCACGTAACCTCCTCCTGCCACACGGAAACCGGCAAACGGAATGTCACCGATGCTTCCGCACTCGATACCTTTATCCGGAAACTCACCGCCAAGATCGAAAAACACCGTGACGATATCATCCAGATCGAGGACGATACGGAGGACAGCGACTGGGCGATCTTCGCCTACGGCACCGTGTACCGTGCAGCACGCGCGGCTGCGGCTGCTGCCCGGGCGGAGGGCATGAAGGCGGGAACATTCCGGCCTGTCACCATCTGGCCGTTTCCCGACAGTGAAATCGCGGAGATGTCCCAGCGGGTCAGCGGTATTCTCGTCATCGAAAACAACCTCGGCCAGCTTCTGCCCTACGTACGCGCTGCGGCGAACTGCCCGGTTCATTTCCTCGACCCTGGGATTCTCGGAACCATCCACGATCCTGCGAGGATCGTGGCAAGACTGAAGGAAATCGCGCGATGAAACAGGCGAAAAAGATCGTCCACCCGCTCGAGTGCTATATCCGTCCATCCGCCCGCAGGACAGCGAACTGCCCGGGGTGCGGCAACGGCATACTCGCGCAGGCGATCCTCATGGCAATACACCGTGAAGATATTTCGATGGACGATTTCGTCTTCGTTTCCGGGATCGGTTGTGCCGCCTGGATTCCAAGCCCGTTTTTCCGCGCCGATGTGCTCCATACCACGCACGGCAGGCCGGTCGCTTTTGCCACCGGTGTCAAGCTCGCCGCACCCGACCGGCGTGTCATGGTTATCTCGGGTGATGGCGACCTGCTCGCGATTGGCGGGAACCATTTCATCCATGCCGCCCGTCGAAACATCGACATGGTCGTAATCTGCGTAAACAACAGCATCTACGGCATGACCGGGGGACAGGTCGCACCGACGACTCCCCTGGGTCTCAAGACCATGACGAGTCCCTACGGGAACGTGGAGAACACCTTCGATATCTGCCGGCTCGCCGAGGGAGCGGGCGCTACGTTTGTGGCCCGGTGGACGGTTTTTCATGCGCGGCAGATCATTCGGACGGTGCGAGAGGCGCTCAATCACCGGGGATTTTCCCTCATCGAGGTTATGAGTCACTGTCCGGTGCAGTTCGGGCGAAAAGCAGGCATGGGTGATTCGAAAAAAATGTTCGATTATTATCGCGACAACACCGTCACGGTCAAGAAGTCTCTGGAAATGCAACCGGATGAACGCGCGGGCAAAATCATAGTCGGCACCTTATGCCACCTAACAGACAAACTGGTCCTTGGAGATGAAATCGCCCGCATCAGGGAACGTCTGCGTACAGAGGATGATCATGTCGAGAACTGAAATACGGTTCGCCGGCTACGGCGGTCAGGGCGTGGTTCTGGCGGGAGTAATCCTAGGGACTGCGGCGGCACTCCATAGCGACAAGCATGCGCTCCAGAACCAGTCGTACGGTGCCGCGGCACGGGGTGGTGCTGCCCGCTCCGACATCATTATCAGTGATGAACCCATCATCTATCCCCGGGTGATCTCCCCTGATATCATGGTGGCATTCACCGGTGAAGCCCTCGACAAATACCTCGGAACACTCAAAGAACGAGGCATTCTCGTTATTGATGAGCATCAGGTGGAACCGCCAGAGGGTACATCTCTTCGCATCTACCCGGTTCCGGCGACCGAGATCGCCCTGAATGAGTTCGGACGAAGAATCGTGGCGAACATGATCATGCTGGGCTACCTTGCCACTCTGAGCGGATTGGTGAGTATAGAGGCACTCGAAGCGGCGGTCATGAACACGGTACCGGCAGGAACCGCGGAGATGAATATCGCGGCATTCAAACGGGGCGTCGCGCTCGGTAATGAACAGTCGGATACTCCCGGGTAACTACTGTCTCTGCACGGCGGGAAATATGAACCCTTCACGTTAAGCCTCCATCGCGTAATCTATGTCCCACATCAACGATCATGAGACCGATGGCATGAAACAGGGAACTAACTGTCTATGAGACTTCATGAATACGAGGCGGCGGAACTATTTAAAAACGCAGGAATCCCGGTACCTCGCCAGCGTGCGGCATCATCACCCGAGGAGGCGGTGCACATCGCCGGGGAGATCGGCTATCCGGTCATGCTCAAGGCGCAGGTGCTCGTCGGTGGTCGCGGCATCGCCGGAGGCATCCGGACAGCCCGTGAACCGGACGAAGCCGGCACCGTTTCGCAGGCGCTTCTCGCGATGAAGGTGAAGGGTTTCCCCGTCCGCGAACTGCTCGTCGCCGGCATGGAAGATGTTGAGCGCGAGTTGTATCTCGGTATCACGGTCGACGGTTTCGAGGGCAAACCGGTTGTGGTCGTCAGTGCCGAGGGTGGTGTCAGCATCGAGGAAGTTGCCCGGAAAAACCCGGAAAAGATAGCGTCGCTTCACGTCGATTCCGCTGAACCTCTCCTCCCATACCAGGCACGCGAAGTCCTGTCACGAATCGAATTGCCGGTACCGCTCAGAATCAGGTGCGCCGATATTCTGGTCAGGCTCTACGAGGTATTTCGCGAGAACGATGCACTCATCGCAGAGATCAATCCCCTCGGTGTACGCAGGGATGGCGAAGTGGTTGCACTCGATGCGGTTCTGGAACTTGACGATTCCGCGTTCTTTCGTTCGCACGTTTCTGTTCCCCGGAAATCAGCGAAAATAGAAAACGATCTCGAACGTCGGGGAGCTGAAATCGGCGTAACCTATGTCGATCTCGAAGGCGACATCGGCATCATTGCATCGGGCGCCGGACTCGGCATGGCAACCATGGATATCATCGGCCAGCGGTATCGTCCCGCCAACTTTCTCGAGACCGGCGGTGCCATCACCGAGGAACTCCTCTACCGGAGCATGGAACTGGTGATGATGAAGAAGGGAATCCAAGCGGTTGTCATCAACGTTTACGGCGGCATCAATCCCATCCACGAAGGTGCGCGGGGAATTGCCCGTTACATCGGGGAACATTCAGTTACCGTCCCGGTGATCGCGAAGGCTCTCGGTAACCACCAGGAAGAAACGTGGGACATCCTCAGGTCAGCCGGGGTGCATGTGGTGACCGATGTGGCAACAGAAAAAGTTGCCGAGCGTTTGCACGAACTGCTCGGTGAAGAGGGAATAACACGAAGGTGAGTATCTTTCTCGACAACTATACGCGAATTCTCGTCCAGGGCATAACCGGAAAAATCGGACGTGTCCAGACGCGCTGGATGCTTGATTACGGCACCATGATTATCGCGGGAGTCACTCCCGGCAAGGGCGGCGAAACGGTGGAAGGCATACCCGTGTTCGACAGTGTCGACAAAGGGGTACGGGAAACCGGCGCCGAGGCTACGATACTTTTCCTCCCTGCTGCGTTTGTACGTGACGCGTTTTTCGAAGCGGTCGCCGCGGGCATCAAGCGTATCGTGGTCGTCCCGGAACATGTGCCGGTCCATGATGTCATGCTGATGCGGCGTAACGCTCTCGATCACAGGGTTTTTGCTCTGGGTCCCACCACGCCGGGGATCATAACGCCGGGTCGTGCAAAGCTGGGCATCATGCCGGCATCGCTCTTCGCCGCGGGTCGAATCGGCGTCATCTCCCGCAGCGGAACGCTCGCCTACGAAATCGCCGGTATCATCGTTGAAGCCGGCGCCGGGCAGAGTACCGTAGTCGGTATGGGAGCCGATCCGGTGGTGCTCACCAACATGCCGGATCTCCTGGAGATGTTTGAACGCGATGTGGACACCGATGCAGTGGTGATCGTGGGAGAAGTCGGCGGGATGCAGGAGGAACGTGCCGCGGAGTTCATCGCCAGCCGCATGACCAAGCCGGTTGCCGCCTATATTGCGGGACGGTACGCTCCCGAAGGCAAGCGAATGGGTCATGCCGGCGCTATCGTTCGGGGAAATTCGGGTACGGTCGAACATAAACGTGCTGTGCTTGATGCTGCCGGTGTGACGCTCCTCGATACTCCCCGTGATGTTACCGCCTGGGTTCGCAAACACGGGCTAAGGTGAGAAACCATCCGGTGATCATACCGGGCGGCATCGCTACCCGACTCTCACCGGACTGAAAAATTTAACACGGGGACAACCATCCCCGATGCAATATCACTACAATCCGGTCAATAACCGATGAGGGCACCGCGATGGCATTCCCGCGCATGGTAAAAATCCGCCAGCAATTCAACCGCGAACGACTCGAAAATCCTGCGGCTGAACTCGCTGTCCGCCTGCGCAAAACCGGATTTCTTTCGAACATCGCTCCCGGCGCCAGGATCGCAGTTGCAGCGGGCAGCCGCGGCATTCGGGGTGTTTCCGCGATGATACGAACCGTGGTGGAGGAATTGAAAGGTGCTGGCGCCGATCCCTTCATCGTGCCCGCAATGGGTTCCCATGGCGGTGGAACCGCGGAGGGACAGAAGACAGTTCTCGAAAGTCTCGGTATTTCTGAGGCTGACATGGGTGTACCGGTCGTTTCTGAAATCGAAACTGTCCAGATTGGAACGACATCGTCCGGGATGAGGATTTTCATGGACCGAAACGCCTGCGGTGCGGACGGTATCGTGGCAGTGAACAGGATTAAAATCCATACCGCGTTTCATGGGCGGGTCGAAAGCGGGCTCTGCAAAATGATTGCGGTCGGCCTGGGAAAACGCGAGGGTGCTGCCACGCTTCATCGTTTCGGACTGGGAGAAGCGATCGTCGAAGCATTCCGTGTCGCTCGTGAACGGGTTCCCATCCTTTTCGGCGTGGGCATCCTGGAGAATGCCTTCGACGAAACGCTCGATCTCCGGGTGGTCGGACCGGCGGATTTCGAGACGGCGGATCACGAACTTCTCGAACGATCCCAAGCGATCACACCCCGGATACCGTTCAGGGAATTCGACATCCTCATCGTTGACGAGATGGGAAAGAACATTTCCGGCACCGGCATGGATACCAATATCATCGGGTTCTGGCGACGATTCGGCGGCGAGCGCAACCCGGATTATCACACTTTGATCGTGCGCAACCTGACCCCGGAGAGCCACGGGAACGCCATGGGTATCGGATTCGCCGATCTGACCACCCGGCGGCTTGTCGAGAAGATAGATTACGCGCAGACCTACACCAATGGCATAACCTCCGGCACCTGGGCGATAGTCCGCATTCCCATCACCCTCGAATCCGACCGTGCCTGTCTCATGACCGCGCTCGAAAAGCATGAACCGGGTTCCGCCCGCATCGTACGAATCACGAACACGCTCGAACTCGAGGAATTAGCCGTTTCCGAGTCGCTCATCCCGTGCATCCGGGGACGTGACGACCTCGAAATAATCGGCTCACCCGAGGACATGCGCTTCAATGGTGACGGAAACCTGGTCGAGTGATCAGAACCGGCGCATCTCCCGATGTCCGGGTGTCGTGAGCCGATAATGCTCCCTGTGAATGTACACCTCAGCGTGTGCGGAGTAGGATTAAGTGTCACCACATTGCCGGGGGCGGCGCCAGATGCTTGATCGCTTCGACCGCTTTGTCGATGTGTTCCTGTCCGTTCGAGAACGTAAAGAGACCGTGCCCGGGCATGAGCATATCGACATCGAGACCGGCGAGCTTCGGTAGGGAAGCCCGATATCCCTCCATGGTCGATCCGAGACAGTTGAGGAAGAGCAGCAGGCCGTTATGGAGAACCACATCGCCGCTGAAGAGACACCGTTTCCCCTCTGTTTCAACCAGGTAGCACGTGGACCCCGAAGAATGTCCGGGGGTATGGATGGCTTGGACGGTTACCTCGCCGAAGGTGAAGGTTTCGCCGCCCGCCAGTTCCACATCGGGGTTGCAGGGTGTGAACGTGTAGTCTTCCGGGTAGATACCATCCGCTTTCGCCACCGGGAGACTCAGTAGGTCTTCGTCGCCGGTTCTCAATATTTCAGCCTCCAACCGGGGTACATAGACCGTGCAGCCAAACCGTCTCTTGAATTCTGCGGTTCCTCCGGCATGGTCGGAATGAACATGCGTGAGAAACAGGTGGTCAACCGTCGGCGGATCGATACCATCGCCTTCAATGACGCCGATGATCCGGTCGACCTCGAGTCCCACGCCGGCATCGATCATGATATTCCCGGATGTACTTTCCACGAGATAGACGTGCGAATCGCTGGGATTGGTCATGCCGAAACCCGACCGGCCGCTCCCGACGAGATATAATCTCTCGGTGATTTTCATGTGAACCTCCTGCCTTATTACATGGTTATCAGTATATACCATATGTCGCCTATTATCCACATTCTCTAGAGGAGAGGATATACGCAGTATAATTCAACAAGAAAGTTAAAAGCAACTCGAAAGAGAGGTGTGCGTGCTATATTTTGGGCGACCGGTTCTTCACCCCGGCGATTTCGTGCTTGACTTATGCGGGCGGCACCGTTATCATTTTATTCTTGAAATTTGGTTTCATTCACCACAGAAAAGGGAGCAGGTATGAGTGGATTTTTCGGCGTTGTTTCACAAAATGATTGTACAGAAACTCTCTTTTTCGGAACCGACTATCACTCGCACCTGGGGACCGAATACGGTGGTTTGGCGGTGCTCGGGAAGACGTTCCTCCGCCAGATACACTCCATCAGCCAGAGTCAGTTCAAATCCAAATTTTATGAAGACTATCTCCGCATGAAGGGCAACAAAGGTATCGGCGTTATCAGCGCCCTCGACGAGCAGCCGATTTATCTCAATTCAAAATTCGGCCCCTTCTGCCTTGTCACCGACGGATTCATCGAAAACGATTCTGAACTGGCAACGACCCTCATGAAACAGGGTATTTCTTTCAGCGAGGTGAGCAGCCGGTCGGTCAACATGACTGAACTGGTCTCCAAGCTGATCACCCGGGGAGATAATTTCATCGACGGGATCGATGGTCTGTTCGATGTCATACAGGGCTCATGTTCGCTCCTGCTCTTGAACAAGGATGGAATTTATGCCGCCCGTGACCGGTACGGCTACTCATCGGTTACCATCGGCCGCCGGGATAACGATTTTGCTGTCGCTTCTGAATCAACCGCTTTCTCCAATAACGGTTTTTCCATCATCAAACATCTCGAACCCGGCGAAATAAGTCTCATTACCGAAGACGGTATCAAGCAGAAGAATCCGGGGGGCACTATCGATCAGATTTGCGCCTTTCTCTGGATTTACACCGGTTTCCCCGCCTCTGAGTATGAGGGGATTAACGTCGAACGAGTCCGCGAACGATGCGGGCAGTATCTCGCAAAAATGGACAGTGATATCGAGCCCGACCTTGTCTCCGGCGTCCCCGATTCCGGAATCGGCCATGCGCTGGGTTACGCAATGGAGTCGCGAATCCCCTACCGCCGTCCCCTTGTTAAGTATACGGCGGGATATGGGAGAAGCTATACACCTCCGACACAGGTCGCCCGCGATCTGATTGCACGAATGAAACTCATTCCGATCAGCGATGTCATAAAAGGCAACCGGGTACTGCTCTGCGAAGATTCCATTGTCCGGGGTACACAGCTCAAGAATTTTACCGTAAAAAAGCTCTGGAACGAGGGCGCCAAGGAAGTCCACATTAGGGCAGCCTGCCCACCACTCATGTTCCCCTGCAGATTCAACCTGTCCACCCGCAGTACGGCGGAACTGGCGGCGAGAAGAGCAATCCGCGACCTCGAGGGTGGCGATATCGAGGATGTTTCCGAATACCTCGACCATACGTCGGAAAAGTACCGGAAGATGGTGGAATGGATTTCCAGCGACCTCGAGGCAACCACCCTTCGGTATCTTACCATAAGTAACATGATTGAAGCGATCGGTCTGCCACGGGAAAAACTCTGCCTCTTCTGCTGGAATGGCGAATGTATCAGGAAATCCGGGTGCGGCTCACAGAATTCCGCAGCCGGTACCTGACTCCGGCTGTAAGAACGGTTCGACACCGCCGCCGTGCACAACATCACCACATGCTATATTCCCGCCGATGGCTGCCTGCTCCGACTGACAGTCAACACGAACGGTGCCGTTCCCGGCACTGATGGCACTATCGTTTTCTATTCGAGGAGAGAGAGGCATGAAACGACGCAGCGAAGATGTGCTGAAACGTCCCGAATGGTCCATGCACCGCGCACTCTATAAGTCCATGGGTTACAGCGATTACGATCTCGCGCGGCCGTTGATCGGGATTGCAAATTCCTATAACAGGATCGTTCCCGGGCACTACAACCTGAACCTGGTATCCGATTATGTCAAGCAGGGCATCAGTCAGGCTGGAGGCACCCCGGTGGAATTCGGCGTAATCGCCGCCTGTGACGGTATTGCAAACGGACACCGGGGAATGCATTATATCCTGCCGACGAGAGACCTGATCGCACATGATATCGAGATGATGATCGAGGCGCACCGTCTCGATGCGGTCGTTCTTCTCGGCTCCTGCGACAAGATCGTTCCCGGTATGCTGATGGCGGCCGCACGTCTCGACCTCCCGTCAATACTGGTCGTCGGTGGCCCCATGGAAGGGGGATGCACGTTCGATAACCGGGCATCCGACACCACCTCGATTACCGAGGGGCTCGGCATGCTCAAAGCCGGCGAAATCGACGAGCACACCTACCGCATGCTCGAAGACGGTGTCACACCGACCTGCGGTTCATGTTCGTTCCTCGGTACCGCGAACACAATGTGCTGCCTGGCGGAGGCGATGGGAATGTGTCTTTCGGGGAGCGCGACGATTCCCGCTACCAGGGCCGACCGACTGCGGGCTGCGCAGAAATCCGGCCGG
The DNA here is from genome assembly GCA_964456585.1 of uncultured bacterium. GTDB lineage: Bacteria > Latescibacterota > Latescibacteria > Latescibacterales > Latescibacteraceae > Latescibacter. The sequence continues at coordinate 1,495 of CAYWBT010000044.1, read as the reverse complement.
AAGATTGTCGAACTGGTAAAAAACGGTATCACCGCTCGCGTGATAATAAATCACCGGAGCATTGAAAACGCCATCCGGATCAACGCCGCCATCGGCGGTTCAACGAACGCGGCCCTCCATATCCCGGCGATCGGCTACGAGGCAGATTGCGAAATCACCATGGACCTCTTCGAGTCTCTTTCTCGCAGCACACCCTATATCGCGCGTATAAATCCTGCCTCTGCAGCGAATGTTCCCGATTTCCATGAAGCCGGCGGCATTCCCGCTGTCATGAAGGAACTTCTCCCGCTCATCAACGGGGATGCCATGACAGTCGATGGAAAAACCGTGGCAGAGAACGTAGAACATGCAGAGGTGCGCGACAGAACTATCATCGCGTCCCGGGCCAATCCCTGGAGTGATGAAGGCGGCCTCGCCGTTCTCCGGGGCAACCTTGCCCCCGACACGGCGATTACCAAGCCGGCAGCGATTGACCCCGGGATGCATACCTTTTCGGGGAAGGCACACGTTTTCGATTCGGAGGAAGATGCCAACCAAACCATTCTCGATGGCGGGGTATCCGCGGGAGAAGTGCTGGTCCTCAGGTATGAGGGGCCAAAGGGCGGGCCGGGAATGCGGGAAATGTACACTGCCATGAAGCTCCTGTACGGCAGGGGGCTTGCCCTTACCACGGCGGTGGTGACCGACGGCCGCTTCTCCGGCACAAACAAGGGATGTTTTGTCGGGCACATCTCACCCGAGGCGGCAGAGGGCGGTCCTCTTGCGATCGTCCGGGACGGCGATACGATTACCATCGACATTCCGAAGAGAAGCCTGCACGTGCACCTCTCCGACACAGAAATCACCGATCGGCTGTCACGATGGGAGCGTCCGGAACCCACAATCCGCAGGGGTTATCTCGCCCTCTATTCCCGTTTGGCAACTTCCGCAGACAAGGGGGCGATTATCAGGCATAAATACGATGAAACGTAAAGGGGCGCTTTCCCGCGAGCATGTCATGAATGTTCCTGTACCGATCCCGGTATGAACTGGGGAATAATGAAAAACCGCTATCCCGGGCAGGATAACGGTGAAAAATGTGGTGTAGCTACCTAAATGATTATCGTCGCTTTTTCCAGATTTCGTCTTCTCAGGAAAATGATATGTTTTCAGTGATAAAAGAGATAATGGAACGAGTTGCTTAGCACTAATTCGAATGCAGCAAAGCACTCGAATTTAGTTCGAAAATAAAAATGATACTATTCAATATTCTTTTCCTGTGTCTCTCTGGTTTATTATTACCGGAGAGATATCCATCGGATTGATAGCGATCATGGACGATGTTTTCAAGGTAAGTTGAGATGTCAGCAAATTTCCGGTACTCCCTCACTGCCTCCTCACGCTGAATGAATAACTACGAAGTAAGATCCCTCTTCCGATAAGCGTAAAACAGATTAATGACTCTAAAAATCTCAATGACTATAGATATGTTTCGTCTTTGATGATAATGAGATTA
>CAYWBT010000043.1:6776-19210 GCA_964456585.1 uncultured bacterium | reverse complement strand
AGGTTCCTCCCATGCCGGTGAACATGGCGATCCACCGGGCAACATGCACATCGCGGAGGGTTCCGGGGCTTTCCTTGATATTGGGAACCTGTATCTGGACCGTGTTACGGTAGTATTCCAGGCGGCTGTTTCGATCTTCGATTTTCTGCATGGCAAACTGTTTTCCGGCGCCTTCACGCAGCCAGGTGTTGTATTGGTCATGGAATTCCTTCCATACCTCCTTGTCGCCGGTGAGAAATCGGGATTCGAGCAACGATGTTGCCAGGTGGGTATCGTCGTGCGCCGCGTCAATACACTCGGCGATCGTCCGCGTCGAATGTCCGATATCGAGAACGACATCCCAGAGAAACTGGATCATGGAAGTGACCTCGTTCTCGTAGAATCCGCTTCCCTTCTCGCGGGTGAGAAAGAGGAGATCGATATCGGAGTACGGGTTCAGTTCGCACCTGCCATAGCCGCCGAGGGCGATCACTGCCAGACCGGGATTACTCGATGCACAGATGTCGTAAATACTGCAGACATGAATAATAAAGCGGTCGATCAACGTTGAAAGAATGGCACAGACTGCGCTCCCCGACCAGTTCTTCTCATGCAGGGCACCGACCTTGCGCCGGTTGTCTGCGAGCACCTCGCGATACGCGCTGATGCTCCGACGCATTTCCTGCAGGGGAACGTTCCGGTACGGATACCTGTCTGCAACAGCGGCGAGATCCGTATCGAGAGAATGGGTAAACTGGTCGGTAAAAGCATTAAGGCTCACAGGTCATTCCCCGGTGCACGAGTTCTGGTTGATAAACAGCATGCCGGTACTTCGCGATAACGCGCTAAAGCACCATTATTCCGCGGCCACGTCAAACGCGGCAGTACGCCGATCGATGGTAAGCCAATTTCACTCATCGCCGGCCAGCAGGACCGGTTATTATTTCTTCCGTTCCGCCCAGAGTTCACGGTAATTTGTCAGCCTGATCTGTTTCTTGACAATCATGGATTTGACCTCAAAGCTTGTGAGCGTCTTCAGGACATCCGCACGGTGTTTTCCGACGCCGCCGCCTTCCACGATTTCCTTCAGTTCAAAGTGCATGAGTGCGTTCTGCTCCGGGGAATCGATTCCCGGGTGGCAGATCAGGAGCCACAGACCCGGCCCGGCGTCCCGGAGAAATTCAACGAGCTTCTCCGTTTTCTGCCCGACGGGCACGGTGTAGATACCCATCTTGGTATTGCCGAACGCCTGTTCGCCCTGCTCGCTGCTGAGGGGAACATCATAATCCTTCGCGATTTTCCGGACGATCGCCGCTCCCTCGGGAATGTGCATGGGACAGAAGTAGTGTGCATCGACATACTGAATGTTTATGCCTTTCTTGCGCGCCAGTTCCATCTGGGCGCGGAGCTCCGCCTCGATTTCCTCGGGTTTCGGATTGTGGGAGTACAGTTCCTCGGGATAGCCGTACAAGTAGCCGTCCTCATCGACCAGCGACGACACCTCGTTCCAGGGCAGCACGGGACGCCACCGGTACCCCTGCCACTCCCCGACGAGGGTCAGGTGAACGCCGGTACACCAGCCGGGATTTTTCCTGCAGAGCTCGGCCGCTCCCTCAAACCAGGGCGCGGGCACCTGGACTGACGCGCTGGTTAATACCCCTTGATTGAAGGCCCGCTCGAAGGCGACCAGCGAACCCTGGGTCATACCCATGTCGTCCCCGCGGATAATGAGCCGTGTTTCCTGCGCCTGGATGCTCCCGGTAACTGCGAAAACCAGAATAAAGAACAGCATGAAAACGCTAAACAACGAATACGGGAGTGTATTACCGGTGGATCTCTTCATGGTTGTTTTCACCTCCTGAAAAAAATTTATCCCGTGCTATGCGAATGATAATGAACTATCTCGCTCTGACTAGTCCTCTACTCTCTTCCGTTCCTGTAAAACAAAACCGTGATACGGTCATGTAAAACACGCTGGCCGCCACTCCCTCAGAAAAACAGCTTCGCCGCCGCGATGACAGTCATGATTATGACAAGCACCCGATAGGGTCGTTCCGGTATCCGTCGAACGACCAGCACTCCCAGGACTGCGCCGAAACCAATCGCCGGAAGCATGGCGACATCAAAGGAAAATGTCCTGAGCGTGATCGTCCCCCAGACAAAAACATGAAGGGGAATCTTGATCAGGTTGACAATCATAAAAAACCATGCCCCGGTACCGATGAACGAGTTCTTCGGCAGGCGCGTGGACAGGAGATAGAGCGCCATGATCGGTCCCGCTGCATTCCCGATCATGGTGGCGAAACCACCCACCAGGCCAGTGATCGCGGAAAACCACCAGGTGTTGGGTATGCGCAGGTTCTCACCGCGCCTCTCTTCCCAGACCATGAGGGGAATACTGAGCAGAATGATCGTTCCGATGATATGTTTAAACTGGGTGTCCGAGACAATATGACCGACGAAAAGCCCGATCATGATGCCGGCAACCGCCCAGGGCAGAAGGCGACAAATGTGTCGCCAGTCGGCATGCCGGTGATAATAGGACACCCCGAAAACATCGCCCATCGAGAGCATGGGAAGCAGGAGACCTGCTGATGGTTTACCTCCGAAAATCGCGGCGAGAATGGGCACAACGAGCGTTCCCATGCCGCCGATTCCGGTCTTGGCAACTCCCACGAACATCCCGCAGATAACCGCGAGCACCCACTGGAGCGCCGACAGATCGAATGACCGTAACGATTCAATCATACCCTATCCCGGAACCAGTTTCATTCTTCCATCCATGGGAACTCGGTGATGCGAAGTTTCGCCGAGCCGTAGGGGATGAGTTCCACCTTCTCTAGTTTATTCGTTGTGGTGACCGGGCTCTGAGGCGGCGGTGCCGCTGACGCCCCTTTCATACCCCAGGTGGGAAGCGAGCGCCCCTGCGCTTCGATCACCACGGGAGCTTTGTTTTCGGAAAAGCAGGGCATTTTCACCCCGCGTTCCCGGACAGTGAAGGATCGTTCCGGATTCGTCTTGTCAACGATCAGCGCATAGTTCCAGTCCGTGGTCGGCCTGACCTCGAAATCGGCGTGGGGCGATTCCCCCGCTATCTGTGTCCAGCGTGACCCGATCCGCTCGGAAAAGGTCAACGGCCCCCGGTGAACGGCGACCGCATCGTTATGGCGTGACGATACGCGAAGCTGCATCGGCAGTGTGAGCGTCACCCTGTCTTCCTTCATCCAGCGGTGGGTAATCGTATGGAATTCTCCCGGTTTCGCCGGTACCGGCCGTTCCTTGTTGATTGTCACCATCGCTCCGTCCGCCCAGGAGGGAATGCGAAGGGAAAGGGGGAATGCTATCGGCGTTGAGGTCTTTATTTCGAGCTCGATTTCGCCCGTGAAGGGATAGTCGGTCTTTTCGGTGATCGTCACCTGAGCGTTTCCGATATTGGTCGTCACCTCGGAAGGCCCGTACGCAACCGCCGCCAATCCCCGCGCGGGCGTTGCCATCCAGAGGTTCGCCACAAATTTCGGCCAGCCCTGGTTGAAATTGGCGGTACAGCAGACATAGTTCGGTGCGAGGCCGTAGAGGTTTGCTTCCTCGTTGTTCCACCAATCCCGCTTTTCCTTGGTACAGAGTACCTGGTTTGCCTGCTGATTGTACTGGTGCGCCCACATGTCCGCGTTGAACGTGCCGGGGAGGTTGTTGTACGCAACCGATTCGAGGCGGTCGGCATCGGCTACCTTACCGAAGAGCGATACGAGTGTTTCAAGCGAAAACATAAATTCGACCACCGAACAGAGTTCGGTTCCCTGGGAAGGATTTTTACCGGCGAGGAACTCGTCGCAGGTAAAGATGCCCGTCGCCTGGCCGTGGTACAGGTCGAGGAGTTCGATTGCGCTCTCGGAGGCCTTCCGGTCTTCCTCGCTTTGGGAAAAGAGGCTCCATAAGCCGGGGTACTTGACCGCCATGGCGTGGTTGACACCGTGGGTGGCAAGGTGCGTGCCGCCGCGCACCCGGTTCTCGATGGTGAAGTAGGTAAAATGGTCGCTCCAGTTATAGCCCTGCGAATGTATGAGCGAAGCAACGTCGGCGAACATGGGGCAGTCCCGTCGCTCGCAGAGCCAGATGAGTGAGACCAGAAATTCACCCCACCTGAATTTCGCCCACTGTTTCAGGGGCTTGTCCGCGAGGGTCTTCAGCATGAGGTTGAAGAACGACGCCATCGCCTGTTCCACACGGAGGTCGCCGGTTACCTCGGCATACTGCGCGAGCACCTTGAGCATGACAGCGCGCGGCCACCACTGGTCGTTATGTTCCGTTGCGGGTCCCATCCAGCCGTCGCTCCCGAGGTTGGAGAGCGTCCAGTTCACCCACGGCGAGACCTTCTTCTTGAGCTTGGAATCCTCAAGGAGATACGCGAGCGGCACGAGCCCGTCGAGATAGTACGGGCCCAATTCCCATGATTCTCCCGTGCCGCCGAGCCAGGCGCTGTCCGGGCCGACCGGCTCCCAGAATTCGTCGAGATGGCCTGAGAGCCCCTTTGCCTGTATCTCGAGCTGCTCCCGGAGCCACCCGCGCGGAAGAATAGAACCGAGGGGGAGCGGCTTTAATGCTCTCTCTATGGATGGGCGCGGCGTGTCAGCCATTGTCTTTATCCTCCGGGAAATTGATTTTTTTTCGCTTTCATTCACTATATATTAGACAATATATGAGAACGATGCAATTTCTATTTTTAGTCGTTTAGAACACTTCAGCATCCCGAAAACCCGATGTTTATGAACACTCTTCTACTCCACATCTGCTGCGGGCCGTGCGCAACGCACGTCGTCGATCTCCTTACCAGGGAGTATGAAGTCACCGGATTTTTCTACAATCCCAACATCTATCCCGAAGAAGAATACCAAAAACGACTGGCGGCCGCCCGCGAGGTGGCGCAGCGTTTCGCCATCACCCTCGGGGAAGGCGATTACGAGCCTGAGGTTTTCTTTGATGCTGTCAGGGGGCTCGAAGATGAGCCGGAGGGCGGTGAGCGCTGCACGTTGTGTTACCGGATGCGCCTGGCAGTGGCAGCAGACCACGCCTCTGCCGGAGGCTTCTCGCACCTGGCGAGCACCCTCACGCTCGGCCCGCAGAAAAAAGCGTCCGTCATCAATCCGATCGGAAAGCAAGAAGCCGAACGCACCGGCGTGGTGTTCGTCGAAGGCGACTGGAAGAAGAAGGATGGATTCAAGCGATCCTGCGAACACTCGCGGGCATTCGGTTTGTACCGTCAAAACTACTGCGGATGTCTCTTCTCACTGCGGAGAAACGACCCCACCCCATGATGTCCCTGCCGGCGAAAAGCTCTATTGCCCGCTCCCACCGATGTTCCCTCACATGAAAGAAGTGACCGTCGTGTGGTCTTTTTCTACCGCTCACGGGTTCCCGCAACCGCGATCCACTCATCCCGCCGGGTCACCCTTTCCGTGCGGAATCCTTCTCGATCCAGCACCGCGGTAAATGTCGCCTCCTCCTCGGCAAGCAGGCCGGAAAAAACGATGGTTCCCCGGGGCTTCAACAGTTCACGGAAGATCGGCACGTTGGGAATGAGAATGCGGCTGAGCATGTTTGCAAGCACGAGGTCGCACGGCGTCATCCGAAGGGTGGCGATGTCCCCGTCGATGATGGTGACACGATCTTCGACACCGTTGATCACGACATTATCACGGGCGTTCTGGACAGAGAAACCATCGTTGTCGATCCCGTACACACGGGGTGCACCGAGTTTTGCCGCCGCGATGGAGAGAACGCCTGATCCGCAGCCGGCATCGAGAACGGTATATCCCGTCACATTTATGCTCTCAAGCATTTCGAGACAGAGGAAGGTGGTGGCATGGCCGCCGGTTCCGAAGGCCATTTTGGGGTCGATGATGATGTCGATCCTGTCCGGTGCGGGCGATGTGATCCATGATGGACGGATAAGAAGCGAGGAGCCGACCTCGATTGCTTCGAGCCCTGCCCGCCATGATGTTTCCCAGTCTTCGGTGGGAATGGTTTTGACTGAAACAATACGGGCGGGAACGCTGCCCAGCCGGGCTTGCAGGTTGTCAAGGGCTGTCCTGAATCGTTCCAGCGACTGCGGGGTAGAACCGGACGGTCCGGTGCAGGGAACGTACGCGGTATACGAGATTGCTTCCGCTTGTGCCGGCACACCCGGCATCTCGCCGGTGACCGGTCCCGGTTGGACTTCCGCACTTCCATCCATTGCCAGGGACTGATCCCCCGGAATGGCACTGTTCCTGTTCTCCTCCAAACCTGAAAACCCGGATTCGAAGAGGCTTTGGCTGATTATATCCTCGAATCCGGGTTCACATAGTACATGCACCACATACCAACTGTCGCCAGGAGAGTGAATTTTATATTCACGATGGTTCGTACCTGTTCTTCCTCCTCGCGTCCCTCACAGCAGGCGACCGTGTGGTGCTTTTGATGCCTGCTGTCCTGTCAACCGTTGATCAGATCGTTGTATACCATTCTCTTTGCCGCGCGGGCGATGACCTCGGGAGAATCATAGTAGCCGTTCTCCGCACGCTCCCGCGCCCTGGTGATCACCTCTTCCCGGGGAACATCGTCCATCGATTCCACAGTATCGGTAAGTTTTTCGATGCGTTCCTGGTTCTGGGAAATTTGGACGGTATCCTGCTTTGCCTGTTCGGCTGCTTCGATCTCAGGGGCCTGTTTTTGTGTACCTTCCGCTTTCTTCAGTTCTTCAGGCCTGGCGCCGGAAACTTTTTCTCCCTTGTCGACAGGCTTTTCAGAGCGTCCCATGGGATTATTAACAGAATTAATATTCATGAATAATCACCTCTCTGAGATACACCACGTTCGCTAATACACACATCACGTTATTAAAATAGTGAAGAATACAAAAAAAGCAATAGTTTTTGCCTGAAATTCATTTTTCTCTCGCCACACCACACCTCGCCCCTGCGGGAAACACGAGAGATAGCGATCCCTCACGCGTTTTCCCTATCCTTGAGAAATGCTTTGCCACCGGGCGGCGGTTGCAGATTCTTTGATGTTTCCATGTCGGAAAGACGCTGCTTTTCTTCACGTGAGAGATTGGTCGGTGTCCACACCCAAACCCGCACGAGTTGATCGCCGGAACCGTTCCGCATCAGGTGTTTGATACCCTTGTTGCGCATCCGGAAAACCTTCCCGGACTGAGTGCCGACCGGGATAGTGAGTTTTGCGCGGCCGTTCAGTGTCGGCACCTCAATCTTGGCTCCCAGCGCCGCCTGGACGATTGAAAGGGGAAGTTCGTAGATGATATCGTCGGCATGGCGCTCGAAAAGCTCGTGCTCGAGTTCCTCGATCTGTACAATGATATCCCCCGGCGGACCATTACGCGGGCCCACATCCCCCTTCCCGTTGAGCGGGATGTAATTACCGGTTGTCACCCCTTGCGGGACATTGATGGTGATGGTCTCGCTCTCCTTGACCCTGCCGGTACCGCTGCACACACGGCAGGGATCGCCAACGATTTTGCCTTCGCCGTTGCAGGAGGGACACTGCTGGACACTTACAAACGTGCCGAAAAAGCTTTGCGACTGGGTATGCAGCTCTCCGGTGCCGTTACAGGACGGGCAGGTTTTCGCCTCCGATCCCTGTTTTGCACCCGATCCCGAACAGGCTTGGCATCGCCTGAATGTTTTCACCCGTATCGTTTTCGTTGCACCGGCGGTAATCTCTTCAAGCGTCAGCTTGAGATTCACCCTGAGATCGGACCCGTGCTGCACGCTTGCTCGCCGTCTCGTTGTCCGCCTGCCTCCGAAGATATCTCCGAAAAAGGAATCGCTGAAAATATTACCGAAAATATCGTTCAGATCGGTGGTATGGGAGAAGTCCTCCCACGTGAATCCTCCGCCACGGCCGGAAAAGGCTCCCTTGAGTCCTTCTTCTCCATACCGGTCATACGCGTCCTTTTTCTTCGTATCGGATAGAACTTCATACGCCTCGGAAGCTTCCTTGAATTTTGCCTCGGAGACCTTATCATCCTTGGCACGGTCAGGATGATACTTCATGGCTTTCTTTCGATACGCCCGCTTTATTTCTTCCTGGTTTGCGTTCCGATCTATACCAAGGATGCTGTAGTAATCTTTTCCCATGATCTCCATTCAATCCTTCATGGGGACATCACCTGTCCCATGAATATAATTATTATTTGCTGACAACAACCTTCGAATGACGTATGACCTTGTCCCCAAGTTGGTAGCCCTTCTGGACTTCATGCATTACCATTCCCGATTCATACTCGTCCGATTCCAGTACACTAACCGCATCATGCAGGTTGGGATCGAAGGGCTTGCCAACCGCTTCGATTGGTATCAGGCCTTTCGCGGCAAGCACATCACGCAGCTGATCTTCGATCAGGGCGACTCCCTTCACGTACTCATCCATAGAGGTCGGATTGTCCTTGTGTTCCGTCGCAAGGTCGAGATTGTCGAGAATCGGCAGGATCTCGATTATCAGGTTTTCGGTGGCTGTTTTCGCAAGCGCAATCATCTCACGTGCCGCCCGTTTCCGATAGTTATCGTATTCCGCCAGAACCCGCAGGTATTTTTCGGCGATCTCGTTCTGTTTCGATTCGCTTTCCACAGCATGCGCCGCTTCGCCGCCCGGCGGAGTGTCCTGCTTCTCCTCGCCCGGAACTGCCGGTTCTTCGGTCGTTTCTATGACAATTGTTTTTTCATCTTCCGTTTTTTTTCTGGCTTTTTTATTTTTTGTGTTCATATTGTCGTTGTCTCCTTAATGATCAGAACATCAATTATCCCCTACATAATCATCGTGAAAAAATTGTGCCGCCACCAGTGCGGTGTATTTCACCACCGCAAGTAAGCGTGGGTACCATATCCGTGTCGGCCCAATGACCGCAACGACACCGGTTGCACTCCCGGAACGGTAGGCCGAAGAAACGAGAGAGAGGGGCGGCATCGTTCCCAAGACACCGCTTCCGCCAATGGTAATGTTCTCTTCCTTGTTCTCGACCTCCGCTTCAAAGAGCGTATCGGCGATTTTTTGCTTGTGTTCAAGCATGTCGACGAGCTTGTACGAGTAGTTCTCCGGCATCAGGTCCGAGTGAGAGAGAAACCTCGAGAGCCCCGCGACATGTATTTCGCTGTTTTCCCACCCGGCGAATATCTCTTCACGGCGATTCAATATCACATCGAACAGATGCCTGTCACCGCCGGTGATACCCTGCATTCGTTTTACGAGGGTTCGCTTGATTTCCGCTATAGTCAATCCGTGCAGCCGTTCGGAGATGAGCCGGGCCGACTCCGTAATCCTTGATAGCGGTATGACTTCCCTGACCGTGACATTGATTGTTTTAACCAGACCCGCTTTGAGCGAGAGAATGAGCAGATATCGCGAACCGCCAAGACTCACAATTTCGAACCGGTTGAAGATACCGCGATCGAACAGCGGTGTCATGGTCACACCGATCAGGTCGGTTATCTCGGAAATGACCGATGCCACATGTTCCATGAAGACACCGGCGTTGTTCTCGAGTATGGCGTTTTCAACGAGTTGTTGAATGATTTCGGACTCGCGACCCTCGAGATGAATACTGGGCATGAGGTGCTTGACATAATACCGGTAACAGATCACGGTTGGAATACACCCCGCAGAGGTATGAGGTCGCGAGAGATACCCCGACCTTTCCAGATCCTTCATTATATTACGGACTGTGGGGGAGCTGACTCCGAGGGCGCACCTTGCCGCAACGTAACCGGAACTGACCGGTTCGCCCGTCTCAAGATATGCCGTCACAATCGTATCGATTATCTGGTCGCGTCGTTCCCGGTCTTTATGCATCGCTGCTCACCGCCCGTAATATCAGGTTATCAAAAGCATTCCCTGACTTTGAAAAAGAAGAATAGCAGTGGAATCCTCCCCCTGTACGTGCCCAGAGGATCAAGGATTCCACAGAGATATATAAGATAAGAAAAATCACGGTGAAAGTCAATCTCGTCGAGTCAGCGGCCTCCGCCCATGCTATTTTTTCTGCGACTCCTCATTCAGACGCCTCAAACCATGATTCCGTTCCCGGCGAACCTGCCGCATGCCTGGCGTTTACCCTTCATCCAGAGACAAAATAATGAGTAACGGCCATCCCGTATGCTTTTTACCAGGGGAAACTATCTATTTACCGGTGATAAAAAGCTGTTCTCCTGTTCATTAAACCAGTCCGGATTGAAAAAATGAAATTTTCCTCCCGTCTGGATCGTCTAAAATGTTAACTCCACCTTACTATTCATTTAAAAGAGGAAATTACATGAAAACATTCAGTTCCCTTTTATGTCTCATCCTCACCGTATCCTTTTTCTCTTCCTGTGCAACACGTCCATTCTTTAAACCTCCCGGAGACAGGCTCGGGTCCTGTAAGTGCTTCCTGAAACCTGAAGGCCGTTCAAAGATGCACGTTACCTTTGATTTCTATAAGCAGTCCGAGGGTGATGTTAAGGTTTTCTTGTCCATCCCCAGTCAGGACATACGTTTTGGGAAAGTCGAAAATATTGATTTTGAAAACGGTATCGTACGCATACTTCTTTCTTCCCCCCGCCGCATGTACGAGGGCACAATCATGAAGGAGAATTTCACCATCGAGGGTGAAATAAAGCCCTGGATAAATAAATTTAAAATTCAGCTTGAGAAATAGTTCAAAAAATCCCGGCCACCTGTTTTTTCTCCTGTTGTTTCACGGAAACATGGCGACAGCGGCGGAAAAGCTCTGATCAATAAACTGCGGTGTTCCCTCTATTCGGCGGCACATCAATTCGTCTGCTCACGAGCAGGTCACCCCGGCGTTCAACCTTGAGGGCAAACGGAAACAGGTCCCGCTGGAGGCAGATCGCCGGATCTTCACAGGGCAGGTAGTCATGGTCTCCGCTGAGGAACAGCCAGGCCGTTTTATGCGAGAGGATATTCCTGATCGCTTCCAGATGATCATAGCTTCCGCCGGTGAGGAGGCTTTCGATGTAGTCGCCGCAGTACTCATCCTCGGGGGCACGTTCTTTCATCTCATACCCCATCGCCACAAGACTCACCTCTTCCGGATTTCGGGCACGAAGGTGCATCGCGGTTGCCCGCGCGTTGACGAAGGAGGCGACGAACACCTCGTCGGCGTTCTCGAAGGCGTTAACCGTACCCTGCACACCTGCGGTCGTTCGGTGGATGATCGTTCTCCCACTGAAGTAGGCCTGACCTTTTGCCATGATGTGCGATGGTGAATTGTCCAGGTCGAATCCCGCAATCGGCGCCCCGTGACTTTCGCCGAGACGGAGGTAGTTACCCTGCATGGCACGGCATTTCTCAATGTCGGCTTCGAGAAGTATCTCGTGCACACCATACTGGTACAGCAGGGGTTCACAGGTAAACGCACGAAAAACATCGATTACGACAACCGTGCCCCGCGCTTCGTGCGACCCGGCCAACAGGGAAAGTCTGGTGATATGCATGATAACGTTCTCTCGTGAAACAGGGTGATACCAAGGTTCTGACCGTGTTTAACAGTGTACGAAAAAACGGCTGCCCGTTCAATAGTATTTTAGACCAACGGTAGCTCCCGAGAGAAAAATCATACGCGCCCCCGCGTCTCTCTCTTTTAAACCAACGTGAGAACAAACAGCCCGGGAAACGGGATGGGCGACACGATATTTCTTCCGCGGAGAGATGACTTCTCTTTACGGTCAGACGCAGGAATGAACTGTGCAAAGATTCGGGAGAGAATTATAGTATTGACAAATAAGGTTATTATACTATATTTTTTGTCAAGAATATTCCGATGTCTTCTCCTATAGTTTTCCAAGTGTTAGAGGGGGTCGCACCCATGGTCGCTGAAAATATGCATGACGAAGAAAGAAACGAGAACGCCAAGGAAAGTGATTATGAAAACCTTTTGGACGGTATCTCGGAGGGAAACAACTCTTCAACCGGCGAAAGCGAAGGCTCCGAAGACAACAAGGTGCTCTCCGAACTGCTCGAGGGACTCAACAGCCAGGATGAACTGCTCAAAAGCAAGGAAGAAGATGGCTTTGAGGGACTGGACTTGGAAAGCATCAACTCTATCGATTTGAGTGATGTTACGATTGATGAATCTGGTGAGGAGGTTTCCGAGGAGACCTCCCGGGGTAATATCGTAATCGATCTCGATGCCTTTGATAAAGACGACGAGAGCGACTACTCCTCCGTTCTGAATGAACTCAACGCGGAGACCGAACAGGAAAATATCCCTGAACAGCAACCGGTAGAAGCCTTGGAATTCGATAGTGAGGTTGAGACCGACGAGGTTCTTCCCGCCGAACCAGCTGAAGAGCCCGAAGACACCGCGCCACCGGAACTTGCCTCGGAAGATGAGTTCCTCTTCGACCTGGACGAGGAACCGAATGCTCCGGAAGAACCGGAAGAAACCCCCGAAATCACCGACA
>CAYWBT010000043.1:0-6676 GCA_964456585.1 uncultured bacterium | reverse complement strand
GGAACTACCCGAAGACGACCTCACCTATGCCAGCCTTCTCGGCGAGGACAGTGACGAGGAACCGAATGCTCCGGAAGAACCGGAAGAAACCCCCGAAATCACCGACACCGGCACGGTGGAACTACCCGAAGACGACCTCACCTATGCCAGCCTTCTCGGCGAGGACAGTGACAAGGAACCGACGACCACGGAAGAGTTGGAATCCGCTCTTGAAGTCGCCGACGCTGAGGAAGTTGACGAGGAAGCGGGCTCTGAAGAAGGGGAAAAACTGATTCTCGATGATTTCTCACTCGACGAAGAGACACTGCCGGCCGAGTCCGGCAAAGAAGAAGAAATCGAGATTTCAGAATCCGAGTTTTCCCTGGGCGAAGACGAAGAGGGGACCACCGGAGAATTCACCATGCCCGACGAAATGGAAGCGGAAGGCGAGGAGGATACAGTTTCGTTTGCTGATCTCGCAAGCAAGGGTGAAGACGACGGCGGCATCGTCATCAGCATGGCGGGAGAGGAAGAGGAGGATGACTTTCTCCGGCTCGCCGATGAAGAAGGTCCCCAGAAAGAAGACAGTGGTCCGCTTGGCGGTGTTGCCGACGTCGGCAAAACGTCACTCGCCGAGGTTTTGCTGGAAGGCATCGAGATGGATATTCCGGAACAGGTTTCCTCGGTCACCAAGGTTGAGCTTTTGCTTGCCCAGGGGAAAGAGAAAGAAGCCGCCGATCTTCTGAAGCACATCGCCGACAGAAAGGGCGTCACCCCTTGGGTGAGCAAGCGCCTCAACAAGATAAAAAAGACCTGAATGATTCTCCGGCACACTGCCATTCGTGGGTGACAGCCAGACAGCGGGCTGTCACCCTTTTTTTTATCACCGGCGTGCGCGGCAGGCCGCTCAATTGCGGATCTGCGTATTGTCGTATGCTCCCGAAAAAAAAATCTTGATTCTCCCTATATCCTGGTATGATATTTAACAGATATATATTATTAGATAGTGGCGGCCATTCACCGCATGTTTTTATGTCCGGATGGAACAGCCATCATTTGAGAATCGTATACAATTCGTTACTACGGTTATCCGAAAGGAAGGAGCTTTTTTCATGATGAAGCGGTTGTTGGTTGCGCTCGTACTCGCCGGTATGGTTTCGCTGTCATATGCACAAGAGGTGAAACAGGTGCACGCACCGGACGCCATTCCCGGTGTCGAGCCGGAAATGCTGACACCTGACTACTGGATAGCACTCCAGGACGATGCCGATGAGATCATTATGACCCCGGAGGAAATCAAGGAGTTTAATGAAAAGATCTGCCGAAAAAAGGTCGTCTTTCGCGACTACTACGGCAAGCGGGATCCGCTCGAGCGGGAACACATGCAGACTATCCTGAAGGGGCCGGTTATGAATATCCTCAAACCGCTCGAGCTTCCCGACAAAGCATCGGGCGACATTCTCCGGTCTCGGCTTGAAAAGAATAGAGAATGGCTGTTCTCCCGCGATTTTTACGACAACCGTAACGTCATCTACAACGACGCCATGCGTGAGCCAATCGTCACAGCCATGAACATGGATGCCCTCCCCGCTGAGATCGTCCGTCGGTTCGGCATCGTTGTCGAGCGAGCGGACGTTCGTCACTATCCAACCGAAGCACCGGGCTTTTCAGAGACAAAATGGGAATTGGACATGTTCCAGGCAACCGCCCTGTATCTCGGCAATCCCGTGGCGGTTCTCCACCAGTCGCAAAACGGTGATTTCCTGTACGTGGAGAGCCCCGTATCACGGGGGTGGGTAGCAGCCGACAGGATAGCCTTCGCGAAACGTGAAGAGGTGAGCGCCCTGGTTAGTAATCCCGAGTTCCTTATGGCGACTGTCGACAGGGTGCCGGTCTATGGTGATCCGGGACTGACCGTATTCTCGCAGTACTTCTACTGCTCGGCAACGCTGCCTCTCGTGGCCAGAAATTCACGCTTCTACGTGGTGAAGCTTCCCTACCGAAAACCGGACGGTTCTCTCGGAATCACCGAGGGGTATGTACGTCCCGACGCCGACGTTCATGTCGGGTATCTTCCCTATACCAAGCGGAACATGATCACCCAGTACTTCAAGCTCCTGAATCTGCCCTACGGCTGGGCGGACCAGCAGAACAAGCGTGACTGCTCCGGCACCCAGCGTGTCGTGCTGCGGTGTTTCGGCATTAAAACCGGACGCCACCCCTCGTTCATCCTGAGTTCGTCCGATCACCAGTACTTTATCGATCCAAACCTCTCATTCGAAGAAAAAAAGGCCGCAATCGCCAAGCTGGAACCGATTATCACGCTCGCGGGTAATTCCGGCCACATCGTCATGTATCTGGGTATGGCACACAACGGCAAGCAGTACTTCCTCCACCAGGGCGGCTGGGGATACGACGAAGACGGAGTGCACTACATTGTGAACCGCGTCTCGATCAATTCACTCGACCATGCGTGGTACCCCGCCGACAGGCCGAACGTTTTCACCACCTTCAGAAAATAGTATTCACGAATGCGGGGTGTGCCAGCTTTGGGTGAAACGTCGCGCTCCCCGTTATATATCGACCGGGAAAGGAAACGATCATGAAACGACGAACATTCATCAAACAAGCCGGCGCCGGGGCGGGCGGTCTCGCCGCCCTGAGCCTCTATGAGATACTCGACCAAAACAGTGCGGAAGCATACTCCACGAGCGGGGGCATGGGTATCGAGGAAGTGCTCCACATTCTTGAGAGGGGCAAGGAAAAAAACACCCGCCCGGAGATCAGACCCGAGATCAGGAACAATCCCCACGCCGTGTTCCTCATGGAAACGCATGTCGATGCCTTCCGCGACGAGAGCGGCCACTTCACCGAGGCGGTCCCCCAGTTGCAGTCTGAGGGAACACGGGTTGCGGAACAGCTCTTTGTCAAGGGTTCGCAGCGCGGGGGCTCGACATTTATCAAACCGAATTTCACCTATGTATTCGATAACTCTTATAACCGCACTACCGGTGTATATTCGTCGCCGGACTTTATTGTGGGGGTCGTTGACCATCTTCGTACCCTCGGCAACACCAACCTCGCGTGCGGCGAGGGTCCGACCGAGGCTCGAAATCACCGTCTCGGCGGTGTATACGACGCGTTCGATCCGGCGGGTATTCCCATGATAGAAGCAGGGTACGAAAGCTTCTCCCATTTCCGGAAGAATGAGCTCAACTGGCTGAAAACATCCGATTCGCTTGTCTGGAAACAGATCCCTGTCTTCCGTCCCATGGGCGACGAGGACAACTTCATGATCAATATTGCCACACTGAAAAATCACCTGACCGGCCTGACCACCCTTTCGGTCAAGAACATGCAGGGGTGTGTCCCGAAGGGCTACGGCCAGTTCTGCACCCCCTGGAGCGACATAGAACGGCGTGCGAAATTCGACGGGATCAACTTCAAGCGGGACTTCCACAAGGACTTCTACCAACAGGTCGAGGCATCGTTTTTGAAACACCGCAACGCAGGATTCAAACGCTGGGATCCCAGAGGCTGCTACCGCAGGTACGAGGAAAAGGGTGGCTGGGAGGTTTTCAAAAAGGTCAAGAACAATCCCGAGGACCTCAAGGAATTCATGTCCGGTATTGGCGCCTTGATGCACCACGAGATGTGGATGCATCGCGGCCTCGATAACGCGAAGACGCTGAAACCCCACCTCAATATCATCGAGGGTATCATCGGCCTGGACGGCGACGAACTCCACCGTGACCGGATCGGGGACGACCAGCTCTGCAATATCGTGATCGCCGGAGTCTCACCGTTCGAAGTCGATGCTGTCGGCTCGTACATCATGGGGCACGACCCCCGTGAACTCTGGTACACCCGGGTGGCAAAGGAAAAAGGTCTCGGGGAATGCGATGTCAGCAAGATCGCCATCTACTGGATACGCGACAACGGGGAGATCATCCCGGTGAAGAACCTCGCCGAAATCAAACGCTACCGGCTCGGCGTCAACTGGGCGCGGATGAAAAATCCGGCCGAGCGTCTCTTCTGGTAATCACTCCAAATGCGGAGGGCATACCGGCGTGTGTTCCCTCCGCCTTGCTTTTTACTCCCGGCACTTTTTCCCCGGAGAGGAATCGTTCATGGTATTGACGACCATCGACTGGCTGTTTATTGCGCTCTACTTTCTCTTTTCCCTCGGTATCGGCCTTGCCTTCTCGCGCCGTGCCGGGACCTCGATCGCGAGCTTCTTTGTCTCCTCCCGCAGCCTTCCCTGGTGGCTTGTGGGCACGAGCATGGTGGCGACTACGTTTGCCGCAGACACCCCACTCGCCATCACCGGACTGGTTGCCGCGGACGGTATCGCCGGTAACTGGCTCTGGTGGAATATGGTCCTCTCCGGAATCATGACAGTCTTTCTCTACTCACGGCTCTGGCGGAGGGCGGAGGTGATTACCGATGTCGAATTCACCGAACTCCGCTATTCCGGCAAACCTGCCGCCATTCTCCGGGGCTTCCGGGCGCTTTACCTCGCGATCCCCATCACCTGCATCGTCATGGGGTGGGTAATCCTGGCGATGGCGAAGGTGGTCACCGTGACCACCGGAGTCGATAAATGGCTCGCCATTGCGGTCTGCCTTGCGGTGACGCTCTTTTACTCCACGTTCAGCGGTCTCTGGGGTGTGGTGGTCACCGACTTTTTCCAGTTCATCATCGCCATGACCGGCTCGATTGTCCTTGCCATCGCTGCCGTCCGGGCGGTCGGCGGCATTGCCGCGCTCAAGCTACAGGTCGTTGCCAGTTCCCCGGCCGGATCCGATGTGCTTAATTTCCTTCCCCGGCTGGACGGTTCCTGGCTCCCGCTCTCGACAATTTTCGTCTACATCGCGGTTATCTGGTGGGCGGCGTGGTATCCCGGCGCCGAGCCGGGCGGCGGGGGATTTATCGCACAGAGGATGTTCGCGGCACGGGATGAGAAACACTCTCTCCTCGCCGCGCTCTGGTTCAATATCGCCCACTATGCGCTCCGCCCCTGGCCCTGGATACTCGTGGCGCTCGTGTCGGTCATCCTGTTCCCCGAACTCGAAGACAAGGAATCCGGATACATCATGGTTATGGTCGCCCACATGCCTCCGTACTTTCGGGGACTTATGCTTGCCTCCTTCGCTGCCGCATTCATGTCGACGATTTCCACCCAGCTTAATGTGGGAAGCTCCTACCTGGTGAACGACGTCTACCTCCGCTTCATCAATAAAAAAGCCAGCCAGAAACATGCCGTCCTCGTCTCGCGCATCTCGACCGTGCTCCTCCTTGTCATCGCCGCACTGGTGACCATGATGATGGAAACTATTGTCGGGGCGTTCAAGTTCATCATGACCATCGGCGCGGGTACCGGCCTTGTGTTCATACTCCGCTGGTTCTGGTGGCGGATCAACGCCTGGAGCGAAATCACCGCGATGACCGTTTCCCTCGTGGTGTCATCCGTGCTCATGCTCATGGGGTACACGACCGACACCAACGAGGGTTTTACCGTACTCATGCTCGTCACCACGGTTGTCTCGACCGCTTCCTGGATCACCGTGACTCTCCTGACACAACCCGTGGCGGAGGAACACCTTATCGCCTTCTACAAGCGTGTCCAGCCCGGCGGCAGGCTCTGGAAACACATCGCCCGGCTCATTCCCGCGGGTGATCTCATCCATGAAAAACCGTACATCGGCCGCGATTTCGCGAGCTGGATACTCGGATCGCTGAGCGTGTGGTTCTTTCTCTTCGGTATCGGACGGCTCATACTCGGCCCACGGTTCGAGGGCGTTATCCTGCTCGCTGCCGGCTCGGCATTGTTTGCCGTGATACGCGTACTCCTCTCAGGAAAGAAGAACTAGGAATCGGCAGACAAATGTGCGACAACAATCGCTTTTTTGCTTGACACTGTGTTCTCAGACGGTATATTACCCTCGTATAATCGAGAAATAACTATCGCTTCTTTCCCGCGAGGGTACCATGTCGCCAGAAAACCACAAGCCGCGGAAAACGACTGATCGATTCGCTCCCCGAACCGGTTCGATCAACCTGCAGAAACTCGAACGGGAATCCCGCAGGCTTCTGTATGCCGGGGTTTTCCTGGGCGTTCTTCTTCATGCTGCCCTTGCGGTCGTCTTCCCGTCACGGATTTCCCATCAGTTCATTCAGCGACATATTGTTGTCAGGCTTATTGATACGCGTCCTCCCCGTACGGTTATACACCGACCCCTCATGACGAAGCCATTCCTCGTCAACAAAAAGCTGTTCCGCAAACACGTGCTGACGCGAAAAACGACGAACCCTCGTATACCGCTTATCGGTGTTGAGCGCATGAAACAGATGTTGCTCGACTCTATAACACTCGATGATTCTCTCGAAACAGCGATCTGCGAAATTGTCAGCTCGTTTGAAGAGGCTGCGCTTCCCGAAGTATCCGTTTTCTCCCCCGCGATACCGTTCAGGGTCGGGATCGAACGAATTTCGAAACACACCCTGTCCCTGCGGGAAGAACTCCTGACTATCGAAGACATCGAAGCGGGCTTACGGGACAGAATCAAGGGACTTGCCATCTATAATCCCAATGACAAACACAGCCTTACCGGCATCATCAGTATTCCTCACTTGTGGGATTCCTCCTGGCCGCCAAAAAACATGTCAATGGGAATAATCGGGCTTGTCGAGGCAG
>CAYWBT010000042.1:0-19216 GCA_964456585.1 uncultured bacterium | reverse complement strand
TTGATCCCGTCACGAGAGGTGGCGTAACAGCATACAGCCTGCACATTATTGTCAGGATCCTTGGGAAGCCATTCCTTATCAGCGGCACGATACCACATCCGGCAGAGACCGTCATCATCGATCACCGTTGATAAACCGCCGATATATCCATATTCCCAAGGTTTATCCGCCTCAAATGCTTTACCACACTTCATCGGAGGATTCATTACAAGTTCCATGTTTGTGTGTGATTCTACCAGTGAAAAATCGATAAACAGTTGTTTATCCGACCCTATCTTAATCGATTCGCCGTATGCTGCAGAAATATTCGAAGCTGAAACAACAATTAACAATAACACATAATTCAGATTATCTCTTTTCATAATTAAATTTCCGGCTTATGAATACATTAAAACTTTTTTACTGTTTGTCGTCAAAACATATTGGAAACATTCAGTTGCAAAGTAAGGAGTGATATTAGTGAGATGCAAATGTTTTTTTATCACTCAAACGTGACCTGCCCCCCGGGAAATACCATGATAGAATGAGAAATATATTTGAAAAAATGCGGTTATCAAAGCCAAGCGATTCACGTTTTCAAGCATCATGCTCCGGCTCTTTCTCTCATTGATAACAACAGTGTTTGAATAGAACGACAAAGTAATGGAAAGGATTACGATGATACGAAAATATTTAATTTGAAAAATCTTCCGATTTATAGTATATAATATACTAACTTTGTAATTATCAGTTATTCCTGGGAATGTGCTACGTATATATTGAGAAAGCAAGTATTTATGATGATAAAGTAAAACATTAACAAAGAAACCAGAGGATCCGATGAATTCGTTATTCCGTCTCACATCATTTGCCAAACGAGGGTTCGGGAACTTACTGTCCGGACGGCCCCTCGCGGTATCGTTTGAAATCACTCACAACTGCAATGCGAACTGCCGGCACTGCCATCGCGGCGGTACTGTCAGGGAGAACAGGGCGTCTCCCGCACGGTTCGGTGAACTGTCGCGAGAGCTCAAACCACTGGTAGCACAGGTTTCCGGCGGAGAGCCACTGCTACGCACCGATGTTGAAGATATTGTCAGGGCTATTCAACGTTCCGATGGTACCCCCTACATCGTGTTTGTTACCAATGCCGCCCTCCTGAGCGAGGAGAAGTACTATCGTCTCCTTGATATCGGTGTCGATGTCTTCAGCGTCTCCCTTGACTTCCCCGACGAGCGGCACGACGAATTCAGGAGGATTCCCGGCCTGTTCAAGCATATAACTTCTCTGGTTGAAAAAGTCGATTCCGGCAGGAAGAAAGCGATTACCTTCAATAGTGTCGTGCAGAGTGAGAACGTTCGTGAACTGGTCAAGATGGCCGAGTTGGCGCGTGATTGCGGAGTGGAAATAAATTTCAGTCCCTATACCTGGCTGCGGACGAATGACATGGATTTCATGATTCAGAAAGAAGACCTGCCGGAATTCCGGGACATTATCGAGCGGTTGATCGATTTCAAGAAACGGTATAACACGATTCGGACGACCGATGGATTCTTCTATGATATGGCGTCCTTCTTCGAGAACGAGTCACTCCCTGACTGCCGGGCGGGCGTACGGTTTCTCGTGGTGAATCCGGACGGTACCTTATCCCCGTGCGGTCTCATCATCACGGCATATTCTACCCAGGAAGAGCTTGTCAGCGAATTTTCACAGACCAATACATGTACCTACTGTCACACCTGTATCAGGTCTGGAACGGAGAAACCGTTTAACAATCTACTGACCAGTGCGGTTAAATCCATCTTTTAGTCCGCTTACCCCCCCCGTGCAGTTGTTTTAATTTATAGGGTACGGAAAGATACCATGACGTCCGAACAACAGAACATATCTGCTTCCGGCATACGCAAGCTCGTCTTCATCGGGGAAATCACCATAATTTTTGCGTTGCTCGCTGTGTGGCTCGGTTCGCCATCCATTCGGGAGGGCAAGAGCCTCCTCGTGCTCTTTTTCTACGCCATCCCCTCGGAATTTCTCATCGGATTGATTCCCCACGAACCCATCTTGCTCTACTATGGCCGGTTTTATTCTCCACTCACCGTGGCGCTCGTATCAGTTGTTGGGACGGTCATAGCAGAGTGGCTCAACTATTCCGCTTTTGAATATGTCAACGAGACGACGCTCTTTGAAACCATGCGCACAACGAAAACGGTGCACAAGCTCATCGAATGGTTCCTGAAAGCTCCCTTCCTTGCCATTCTGTTTGCCGGATTTACGCCGGTGCCGTTCTTCCCTATTCGCTTTCTGGTGGTTATGGGACGCTACTCCGTCCTCAAGTATCTGCTCGGCGTCTTTATTTCGAGAGCTCCACGTTTCTATATCCTGGCGCAGGTCGGCTATTATTTCAGGATCCCGGGCGCGATTATACTAGCGCTCTTTGTCGTTCTTATCTTTGTGATGCACTATTCACTGTTCCGCAGGCTGTTTAAGAAGGAGCGGGTCTCCAATGACACACACTCATGAACACCTTTAGCGAGTCGGCACCCGTGAGTAACCACCGTTTTTCGAGTAGCGTTGTGGGGGAAAATGATGTTCTCTTTAATAATTTCTTTGCAGCGTTAGGGAACTTTACTACATTCGGTAGTGTGGTGGAATGGTATTTTTTTAACTCGCCAATACGGAAAGTATTTTCCTATCGCGCTTTTCAATGATTATGTACACTGAACATACTAATAAATAGACACATAAACGTTATTGTAATTTCAATCACAATCGCGCCGATACACGAGCGCTCATACGTAGTGATGTGAAAAGGAGAGTGTCATGTCGGATGAGATGAACAAGAGGGGGAGACGTAAATTTCTCGGCACGGGGATAGCTGCGGCCGCTTCAGCTGTCCTGCCGCTGGTGAAGACGGGAACCGCAGAAGCGAAGCCCGGAAACGGCAAACTAAAAGTCGCCATGGTCGGCACCGGGATACGCGGCAGCGGTCTCTGGGGCAAGACCCTGAAGGAAAACTATGGCGATATTCTCGAATTTGTCGGGCTCTGTGACATCAATCCGAAACGCATGGCATTTGCCCGTGAATACATGGGATTGGCTTCCTGCCCCATGTTCACCGATTTCGACGAAATGGTGACGAAAACGAAACCCGACAAGGTCATCGTAACAACCATGGACTCATTTCATGCCAAGTATACCTGTCGTGCCATGGAGCTTGGCTGCGATGTTATATCGGAAAAACCCATGGCCACCGACGAACAAATGTGTCAGCAGATTATCGATACCGAGCGGCGTACAGGTAAAAACGTCCGGGTTACCTTCAACTACCGCTATGGCCCGGCGGCGGTACGGACAAAGGAAATGATTCTGTCCGGTGAGATCGGCCGTATAACGTCGGTTGATTTCAGCTACTATCTGGACACGAGCCACGGCGCCTCGTATTTTCGCCGCTGGCATGCCTTCAAACAGAACTCGGGATCGCTCTTTGTTCACAAGGCAACCCACCATTTCGACCTGTTGAACTGGTGGCTCGATGCCGAGCCAGTCGAGGTGCGTGGGTATGGAAAGCTTTGCCATTACGGATTTAACAGCTCATTCCGCGGAGAGCGCTGTATGAACTGTGCCCATACGCAAAGCTGTCCCTATTACTGGGATATCACCAAGAACGAGTTTCTTATGAACCTTTATGTCAAGCCGGAGACCGAGGATGGTTATCTGCGCGATGCCTGCCTGTTCAGGAAAAGCATCAACATCTGGGATACCATGTCGGCCCAAGTGCGGTATCACAACAATGTTTTACTCAATTACTCCCTGAATGCCTGCATGCCCTACGAAGGATACGCTGCCGGTTTTAACGGTACGAAGGGGCGGCTCGATGTTCGTGAATACCACAACCAGCCTTGGGAAGTGGATGGCCTTGCAACAATCCGCCTTACGCCAATCTTCGGGAAGTCACGATTGTTTACCATCAGGGGAGGTGAAGGGGGGCATTGGGGTGGCGATGCCCGGATGCAGGATATGATATTCCGCGGAGCACCCGACCCGCTCGGTCAAACTGCCGGTACGAGAGCGGGCGCGCTTTCCATTATGATCGGTATCTCGGCTCGCCGCAGCATCGAGCGTCAGCGCCCGGTTACGGTTGAGGAACTGCTCAAGATATAGGGGACTCAGGCTGTGAACAGACTTGACAGAAGGAATTTTATGACCTCGATGGCGGTGGGGCTCGGTGCGGAATTGTCGCTGGAGGGGAGAGCAGACGCACAGACAACAGAGCGCAAACAGCTAGAAGTACTGAGCAGGCCGAACGGACTAAATATCATCGTCATTATCGCCGATTCGTTCAGATGGGATTACCTGCACTTCAACGGTAACGAACGCATAAAAACGCCAAACCTCGATGCACTAGCTTCAGAGGGCGTGTACTTCGCGAACTGTTATGCCGATGGCTTGCCGACCATACCCGCCCGGCGTGTCATGCACACGGGCATGAGCATCATCAAGGAAAAGGGCAACTGGTGGCATCCCCTCAGCAAGGGACACAATTCGTTCCCCCGGAAAGATCAGGTAGGGAAAAACCAGGATGTCACCTTTGCCGAAATACTGGGAAAAGCAGGATTTACCACCGGTTTCATTGTTGATACATTCCACTATTTCAAGCCTGACATGAATTTTCATTACGGCTTCGATAGTTTTCAGTGGATCAGGGGACAGGAAGCGGATCGCTATATCAGCGGCCCGCGGAATTCCATTAATCCCGAAAACCATTGTCCCTCACACCTTCTGAATGACCAGTACCGTGATGCTATCGTCCAGTACCTGCTCAATACGAGAGATTTCAGAGATGATGAAGATTATTTCGCCGGGCAGAGTTGTACAGCGGCGGTTCGGTGGCTCGAGGACAACCGGGATAATGACAACCCCTTTATGCTGTTCATCGACATGTTCGATCCCCACGAGCCCTGGGATGCCCCGCCGCGTTTCCAGAAAATGTATCGGCATACCTACCCGTTCGAGCGCTATATCTTCGGTTACGGCGTGAATGTCGACGATGTGCGCGAGGAAGACATTCCCATCCTCATCGATCTCTACTCGGCGGAGGTTACCTACAGCGATTACTGCATCGGCAAGCTCGTCGATGAGGTGAAACGTCTCGGGCTCTGGGACAATACCATCATCGTTTTCAGCACTGATCACGGGACACACTTGGGAGAGCAGGGATGTATTCAAAAGCAGGCGAAGCTGCTCAATTCCCTGATTGCGCGTGTTCCGGCCATTATTCGCTGTCCTGACAGTGTTTTTCGGGGGAATCGGATTGATGGCCTGACCAGCCACATGGATTTCCTCCCGACCTTCCTCTCGCTTCTTGGCGTGGAAACGAACATGACCTTCGATGGCCAGAATATGTGGGAGTTGGTAACGGGAGCACGAGAAGAACTCCGTAACCATGTCGCCACGGGGTACGGTGCGTTCGGCGCAGTCCATACGCCTGACTGTCACTATTTCCGGAACGTTCGTGGCAAAGATCACGGTCTCGGCCCGCAGCTCTACAATCTAAGGAAAGATCCGCGTGAAGAGGTCGATGTGGTGCGCCGAAATCCGGGACTCGCTGAAGACATGGAGCTATTGCTGGAAACGTCGTTTGCGGTAAAGCTCACCTAGGTGAAACGACGGTCAGCGAGTGGAAAAGAGCCAAAGAGCAATAGTAGAATATTATACAGGGGAATAGAAACGTAGATTTGCCGGGCATCCTGCCTATGTCAGTATTTCGAAAATACGGTGACGGCCGGGAAAACCCTTGAGGTCAAAGAATCCAATGACACGACTTTTTATATGGGCGTGAGAGTGTATCATCTGAAACACCGTTTCACTGACGAATATACGGTCAATTTTTGGCATATCCTGTTTTTTTATACCGACCACAGTCTGGTGCATGTCTTTCGGTTGTACCGATTCAATCCTGAACGCCATGTCGACTGCGGTTCCTCTCCGGTCGCCATCCTCAAGCCGGGCAGTTTCGCCGTAATTCATCCCGATACGGATGTAGAAACCCTTATACGTGCCGCCCTTGTTCAGGTCGCTGAGGAGTTTCACCGCAAAATTCACTGCGGTCATGACCTTGCTGAAGATGATCATAAAACCGTCGCCGGTGCCCTTCAGATACTCGCATTGATATTCTTTAAGCGCCAGTTTGAGGCTCTGCTGCAGGGCGTTTTTAACCTTGCTCGCCACGCCATCTCCCATGACCTGTGCTATCTTTGATGAGCCGACGATATCGACCACGACAATGCACTCGGGCGTTCTTTGCTCGACAGTGCTGAAGAGGTGATCATTGTCGGTGCACTTAATAAACGTGTGCCCGATACGGAAAATATCGCCACCCTTGACGGCAACGCTGGTCTTTATCTGTTCTCCGAGGAGGAACGTGCCGTTCCTGCTGTTTTTATCGGTGAGGGTGAGATTATAGTCTTCATCAACGCTCAATACCGCATGTACCCCGGAGACAAACTTGTCTTCGTCCAAGACGAGATCAGTATCGGGTGACCGACCGAACGTATAGGTACCAGGAAACAGCTCGAGACGCACGCCTTCTTTTTTACCATTTAAAATGTAGAAAAACATAGAAGATTTTCGGGATTGTCGGTTTACGGAATGTTATTTTCAACCGGAACACGGGAGTATTAGTATCATTCAATGCTGTCAAAGGCGGTCTGCATTGACTTTGATAGTTCGAATGGACTCCGTTGATACCGGAGCGGAACTCACGACAGAGTTGCCGCAGAGAGGCGAATGACTTGTTCTGCCGTGTATTCTAGCCGGTACTGATCTAATATATTCTATTTTTTTTTGTATTGTCAATAGTAATGTGACTATTCTCTACGATAAGTTGCCATTTTAAGAATCCAACGGGTTGATACCGGATGGGAAGCGTGGGTTAAAAAGGGGATAGTGTATCTCCTTCATTTCACCATTTCAGCGTTGTCCTGTGTCCGCACAGGAGCGACAATCGGATTGCACCGGACTGAGAAATAACTTGACAACTTCGGCAATGCAAAATATAGTATGTGTTAGTTAACTGATGAAATTGAAAAGAAATAAGATAAACTATTGAGGGGGAGAGAACAGTATGGAGGAAGATTGGAACATAATTCTGAGTGTTCTGGAATCGCCTGAAAGCTCTCTGATAGGTCAGCAGAAGGTGTTTACTACTTCACCAATTTCGATAGGACGGTCGGAGGATAGTGATTTTGTCATCTTGGAACCGACCGTGTCGCGTCAGCATTGCACCATCAGGATTACCAGTGATTATTCACGGGTCTTTATCACCGATCAAAGTACGCACGGCACAGTTGTTTCCGGAAGGGAAGTGCCAAAAGGTCCAGGATCGGGATTCACTCTCCAGGATGGTGATAACATCAAAATTGGCAACACTTCTGTAAAGTATGAAATACGTCTCAAGCAGAGCGTTCAATCTACACTTGTTGGGAAAATAGATAGAAGCTTTCTCGATGGCCCGCCGCCGGGAGAGGAACCGCCTCAGGAAGAAGTACCTGGGATTATCGAGCCGCGGACCATAAAATCCCGTGCCGTTGCGCAGGAAAAGAAGTCGAATCCTCTCGTGATCGTCGTGATCGTCGTGTGTATCCTTGTTCTGGCATTCTTGATCATTTCACCTTTTTTATGATACACGCCTAAACCGTATCCGTGCCGGGAACATCACGTGATTTGAAAAATGAGAGGAGTATACTTATATGTTTCGAATGAAGGCGTCCGGACTGACCGATGTGGGGAGTGTCAGGACCAATAACGAAGATGCCATGTATGTGGGTGATAACCTGCTCATCGTGGCGGATGGGATGGGTGGTGCGGCAGCCGGAGAGATCGCGAGTTCTCTGGCAATTGAAACACTAACCAGCGAATTGAGCGATATCTCAACCATTACCACCGATGAGGGGAGAATCGAGCGTCTGAGAGAAGCGATACTGAAAGCAGATCGCGGAATCAAGGCAGAGGTTGAACGGGAGTCTTCGTATTTTGGGATGGGCACGACTGTCGTTTGTGCACTGAATTTTGACTCGCGCATCTTAATCGGTTATGTCGGAGACTCGCGGGCATATATCATCACCAACCGGAAGGCGGCAACGTACGTTCCCGCAAGCGATGCGACGCCGGGTGATGCAATGGCCGCAACAGCCATATTAACGCCAATCGATATCGACAGGAAAGACGAGACGCCGGGAAGTATTACCAGAATTACCAGGGATCACTCGGTGGTCATGGAAATGGTTGCTTCGGGAGTGATTACAGAAGACGATATCAGGACGCATCCCCTCCGAAATCGGATTACACGGTGTGTTGGCTCCGAGGGAAGTACGGAGCCGGATTTTGTCTGGCATACTGTTTCTCCCGGCGATCGGTTACTGATTTGTTCCGACGGTTTGTGGGAAATGATACATGATGACGTGATCATGGCACTCGTCAATTCATCCTTTGATCCGGACGAAATTTGTGGTAAGCTGATTGAGGCGGCGAAAAAAGGTGGTGGCGTTGACAACATTACCGCCATTGTTGCGCTGTTCGAGCAAGATTAGGGTATGCTGGCTATGCGATGCAGGCTCTTGGATTCACGACCATGATGGAAAGAATGCCCGGCAATCAATTTCCCGGGAAATAGTATGAACGTGGGGTTGTGGTACGCGCGGTAATCGTTGGTCGGACCGATGACATCAACAATGTTTGGTGTGAGGTTCTCTCGGCAGGTATTAATTCTGCACGATGCGGAAGCCGGTATGGGAACCCTTGAATTGCGGATCGCGTGGCCCGCGTACGGAGTTTCTCAACTGGTTGATACCTGAATTCCATCCTCCTCCGCGCACGATGCGGCCGTATCTGGATGATGCCGGCCCGGTCGGATTGATCGAATTGTTCGCATTGTAGGGGCCGAACCAGTCATTACACCACTCCCAGACATTCCCCACCATATCGTTAAGCCCATACCGATTCTGGGCACGATTCCCGGGCGGTTTCAGATACTTGAGCCACCCGTTCCCGTTTTCCCAGCTGTTCCCAAAATTTGCCCTGCCTCCGGGTTCCCCATCACCCCACGGGTACATTTGACTTTCCAGGCCGCCTCGCGCTGCATACTCCCATTCGGCTTCTGTCGGGAGACGGGCACCGGCCCACTCCGCGAATGCTGTTGCATCGAACCAGGAGACAAAAATAATCGGCTTTGCGGGATTGGCGAGCTGCTGTTCCCAGTTATCCGGTTTCGGATGCCCGGTTGCATCGAGGAATACCCGGTACTGCTCCACCGTTACTTCATCGCGAGAAATGTTAAAAGGTGAGAGGGTGACCTTAACAACCGGCCTGTTAAGCATTAGTTCGTCCATATCACCTTGTGAATCACCCATGAGGAATGTGCCGCCGGGGATTGGTATCCAGTAAATGGATGCCCTCGAACCGGTCGGTACCGGTGCACTTGCCGGTTTCTTCTCGGGTACGGTGACCGGTTGGGGCGGTTCCTCGCGTGGTTCGGGTACCTTCGCCACCTTGATCTGTTCCGAAGGGGCGGACGGTTGTTCTGGTTGCGTATCAGTCATCGAAGCTGGCGGTGGTGATTTCTCGCGCGGTTCGGGGGCCTTTGCTACCGCTGGCTGTTCAGTCTCCGGAGTTGGCGGTGCTGTTTCCCGCGTTGGCACCGGGGCCGCCTGTTCAGGTTTCTCAGCAGGAGCCTGTGCGGTTCGTGAAGATTCATCCTGTGGTTGGGGAGCACGTACTACCCGTGGTCGTTCCGACTGACCGGCAGCGGGTTGCTCAGGTTTTTGATCGGGTGCTCTGGTGACAGGTGGTTGTTTCTGTTCCTGAACAGGTGCGGTAGGTTCCTGAGCAACATTGAGTGTTGTTTGAGGGGAAGGAGTGACCGGTACCACCGGTTGAGGAGGCGATGTCGAATTCCGGAAGTAGACGATGGTGCCGCCAATGAGCACGGCAAGAACAACAGCAGCCGCCCCCATGAAGATGCCTGGTTGGTATTTTTTCCTCTCACGTTGTTTCGGGGATTTTTTCTTTTTGGTGGCTTTTGGCATGTGCAGTGTATCGCCGATCATACCCTCGCGTTTCTTTTTGGCGGATTTTTCTGCAGAAACAGGTTGCTGCGGAGTTTCCGAGACAAGTGTTTCCGATAGGTCCTTCCCCGATTTTTCTTTTTGTTGTTGAGGGGTTTTTTTCCCCTTTTGGGGTGGAACTGCTGCTTCTGTCTTTTCAGGTTGGGCGGCAAAAACTGAATCGTGGAGTGTTTTTCCCAGTTCGGCTGCTGTCTGGAATCGATCATCGGGATTTTTAGCGAGGGCTTTCATGATCAGGTTGGAGAGCGCCGGAGGCACCTTGGGATTGACCTCGATTGGCGGCTTTGGAAGTTCGTTAACATGATTGTACATGAGGGCGGCCGTGTCCAGGCCCGCAAACGGTGTTGTACCCACTGCCATCTCATAGAGGACACATCCCAGGCTGTAGAGATCAGATCGACCGTCAACATTGCCCGTTTTAATCTGCTCGGGACTCATGTAGTGTGGTGTCCCGATAAGCATACCAGTTTGGGAGAGTTTCGCTTCGGTCAGAGCCTTAGCGATTCCGAAATCCAGTACAATGGGCATCTTTTTTTTGTTGATGAAAATGTTATCGGGCTTGATATCACGATGGATGACATCATGCTCATGTGCATTCTGGAGGGCAAAGCAAATTTGTATACCGAGACGTGCTATTGCCTTGGAACTCAGCGCACCGCCTTTTTTAATGATGTGCGAGAGCGATGCACCCTCGATAAATGACATGGAGAAATAGGTGAATTCATCAATTTCATTGACATCGTGGATCTGGATTATGTTGGGGTGGGAGAGCTTGCCTGCGACTTTCGCCTCCCTGATAAAACGCTCGCGCAGACTTTCATCGTGGTGGTAAGCTTCGGGCAGGAGTTTCAGCGCCACGAGACGTTCGAGGCGCTTGTCACGTGCGAGAAACACGATTGCCATACCGCCGCGTCCGATCTCACGAATGACTGAATATCGTTCGGAAACAGCTTCCTTGAAACGGTCGGTGAAACTGTCCGGCGTATCGCTGGCAGGTGTGCTTGGGGTGGCCGGTTGTTTTGCCGAAGTGGGAAGTTTATTACCACACTGTGAGCAAAACCCGGCAGTATCTCTGTTTTCAGTTCCACATTTATCGCAAAACATTACTGTTCCCGTATGAATCTGAAAGAATGTCGTGACGTTACGCCGAATGACACTCGCGTTGTATCCCTTAACAGCCACTGTTAAAGGAAGTGCAGGTGTCAGACGCCTGAAGCTTCACGCCAGCACGGTATCATTTTCAGGGGAAAAAAGTACCGGTACAGTCATAATACAGAAAATAATTCCCGTTTTCTATCAACTATATATCGAAAAAGGAGCTTTGATACAAGGTATTATTGCCATCAAACCGTATTTTTTCAGCGGTTCGTGAATCTGAGAACAGCCGGAAAGGAGTTTTTATGAAAATAGATAAGGAAAATTATTGTTTTCACAGCGTATATGGCAAGCATATTGCTTATTTTCCAGTTAATGTGCATATTGTCTACTATAAAAAATTTAGGTGAACTTTTCAAATAAAATATTTTTCAGGAAAAAAACAATGAAATATGCTAGTATTCTTGCCGGGTGTATTATGGGTATAAGCGTTATGTTTATACATACGACTCTCTATGCACAGGATGATAGTGACTATGGCGAGATCATCAGTATCTCCGAGAACATCGTTACCGTTCACTTTGGACAGCGAGATATCAGCATCGGGGATTTGATTTCATTTATCAGAAGCAAGGATATCATTGATCCAATCACTGGGAAAGTATGGGGTGTAACCGGAACGGAAGTGGCGAAAGGGATCGTTGAAGATCTGGGTCTCGATAAGGCCTATGTTACCTTGAAGTGGCAATCTCCCCGAATCGAAAACATCGCACTCACCGATGTCGCATTCTATGTTCCCCAGGAAAATAAGTTCAAGAGAATGAGCAGGGTCGTAGCAAAGGTGCAGGAGCTTATAAGCGATAATGAGATCGAAATCGATGTCGGTTCCGATGATGAGGTCAATGAGGGGGATATGTTTCTTATCGAGCGATCGGAAATGGTATACGATCCTGAAACAAACGAGGTTACCGGAACAAAGCAGGTCGAGATCGGTCGCGGACAGGTTACCATGGTCGACAATAACACGAGCCGTGGTGAACTTGTTCTCAATCCAGGGATAGAAATCGACCTTGAGAAGGATAATATCGTGTTCGAACCACTGTACGGGGAAATTGCGGAAACCGCCGCACCGGTCGATTCCTCGGTGGTCGATGAGCTTCGCCGTGAGATTGACGAGTTGAAGAACGAGATCGAGGTACTGCGGGCGACTGTCGACAGCCTCGGCGGCGAGCATCTCAATACTACGGCCGGATTCGCCACCATGAAAACTGATCTTGAAAATATGATACGGCAACTTATGGTTGATGATACAAACATCACTTTGAAGTATAGTGAGCCGCAACCTCCCGTTGATTTAGTAAGTCAATATAAACAGACGCTCGAAACTTGCTTGAACCATGATTTTAAACGTGCCATTCCGGCATTTCAATCAATCATGGAAGACTATCCCGACTCGCATTTTAGCGAAAATTGCCGCTACTGGATCGGCCAGTCATATTTCACCATGCGAACCTATGAACAGGCGTTGGTGTGGTTTCAGTCGGTTATTGAGGATTCCCGTTTTCTCCACAAGGATGATGATGCTTCGCTTATGCTGGGGATAACTCACTATCAGATGGGGGCGCGCGAAGAAGCATTGAGGGAATTCATTGACTTTGTTGTGAAATATCCCGACAGTGAGTACTTGGGCAGGGTACGGTATTGGATACAATATCTTTCGTAACACGTATGAGGTGACTGTTATGAAAAAATTAGTAATTATTGCTGTTCTTGTTCTAGCAGGATGCGGAGGTTCGGCAATATCATACTATAAACGTGGTGTCTTCCATGAGAATAAGGGTGAATATGCAAAGGCGCTGAAATCATACCGTAACTCGGTCAAGCATGATTCCACCTATGTACTTTCCTACATGGGGATTGGAAGTATCATGAAGAAAACGGAGCGCTGGGAGGATGCTCTCTACCATTACCGTAAGGCGAACAACATGGGGATCGACGATCACGAGATTTACATGATGCTCGGCGAAATATACGAGGTGCTCGGTGAAATGGAAAAAGCGAAGGTCGCGTATGGAAAAGCGATCAAATCGCGACCCGACGATGCGCTTACTCATCTGCGTCTTGGGGGAAGCCTGGAGAAAAACCTCCAGTTCGAAGAAGCGCTGGAAGAGTACAACCGGGCTATCGCCGTCGCGATAGATTTTCCTGAAGCTTTCTTTCACAGCGCGCGAATGCTCGTCATGCTCGGCAGGGCAGAGGAAGCTGAAAAGACCTATCTTCAGGCGCTGAAGCTGAAAAAAAACTATGTTGAGGCGCAAAACAATCTCACCGCGATATATATCGATACCGGGCAGGAGGTCAAAGCATTTGAATCTGCCGCAAAAACTCTTCAGATGGATGGCGGTTATATCCCGGGTATCGTTAATATGGGAATCGTGTATGAAAAGCTTGGTGAGAGAGAGAAAGCTGAAGAGTTTTACCGGCATGCAATCTCGCGAGACAAGCAATATAATATGGGTTATTACCGGCTTGCACTCTTACTTTTGCGTGAAAATAAAACCGATGAGGCGCTCCAGGAATTCAAGCGGGCGCTTCGGTATGATAAAAATTTTCCACCGGTTTACAACGAAATTGGATTGCTTGAGCTTGAAAAAGGGAACTATCGTGATGCGCTTGATTACCTGAAGCGGGCAGTTGCTCTGGATTCCACCTATGCCATTGCACACTATAACATGGGAGGGATACTCGAGAACATCGGCGATTATCGGGGCGCGGCAGAGGCGTACGATAGGTATCTCGCTCATGCCACAACGCCGGCGGATTCACTGGCGGTTAAAACGAAAATAAAAATACTACTCGCAGTAACGAGGAAAAAATAGGGGATTCGGGAGGAAAAATGAGGGGCAGCGTGTCCGTTCTCTCCCCATGGCAGGCTTTTGTCTGAAGGTATCATCGATACGAACATCGTTCAGTTTGGATGATACCTGATACCCTTCACAAGCCGAAATGCCGCACAATGAAGAATCGATTCATGATTTCATGATTTCTTCAATCTTGGCATGCAGTGTCTTGGTATCAAAGGGTTTCACGATGTAACCGTTGACACCAGTTCTAATCGCGCTGATAATATCGCTCTTCATGTTCCGCGTGGTTACCATGAGTATGGGAATATCTTTCATTTTTTCATCGGATCGGACTGCCTCGGTAAGCTCGAGACCATTCATGTTCGGCATGTTCCAGTCGGTCATGAGGAGATCAAAATTCCCCGCCATTAATTTTGCCAGTGCATCTTTCCCATCTTCCGCCTGCTGGCAGTTAGGATACCCTGCTTTTTGAATAGTGTTGACCAGAATGCGCCGCATGGTCGGTGAATCGTCCACAATCAGTATGTTTAAATCTGATATCACCGTGAACGCCCCTCTGCTTATCTTGATATTCGTGCAATATCACCTTGAATGAGCCTGAAAACCGAAGGGCCGAGATTGTCATTGACAGTATATCGTTGATTACCGACGAGAATCTGTACTTTGGGGTAAACAGCTCTTCGTGCGGCGGCAGAGGCTTGTTCGAGTTCAGACTTCTGTGCCTTGATATCTTTTTTGGTATTTTCGAGTTCCTCCAATTTCATCGGGATCGATTTTTTTGCCGTTTCGAGTTTTTCGAGGAGGAGTTGTTTTTCAGGCGGTAGTTTACCTTTGAGATCGATTTTCTGACGGTAGAGAAATAAAACGCTTTTTTCCAATTTATCAAACGACTCTGTTGTCTTTTTTATTTCCATCACAATATTTTTAAGTTTCTCGGCATTTTTTGGATCGGTTCCGATCCTGATTTTTGTCGGTGTGTCGGATATTGAACCGAATATGGCTGCTTCGACCGAAATTTTCGCCTCGCATGATCCTCCGACCAGAGTGCTGTTTTTCCCTTGTGAGATAATCGATCTGCCGGCAAGCAACGTAGCGTGGAATGCTTCTCCATTGATGATGATATCACGATCAGCTTCGATTTTCTGGTTTTCAATAAACTTCACATACACATCCTGACGTGCGGAAACGGAACCTTCTCCGGAACCGATGCATCCTCCGTGAATGATGACATCTCCCTCGCTGATAACCACCGCGTCCTCGACATTCCCAAAAATTTCAACATTACCATCTGCAACGACTTGAAAGCCGGACTTAACGGTGCCTCCGATTCGTACTGCGCCCTTGAACTTGATGTTACCAGTGGAATAATCGACATCACCTTTTACCCTATGGATTTCCGATACCTCCATAAGGCCGTCTCTCATGAAGAGCTTTCCTTCGATGGCGGCTCTGACAAGATTGGGATCATGCTCGTCAAGCACGGTTCCCGGGCCCCTGACAATTTTCAAGTCTCTTCCCGGGAGACCCTGAATTTCTCTTCCGTACACGTCTAAGCCGGACTTCCCCAGCTTGGGAGGAATTTTACGGTAGAGTTCCTGACCAGCTTTCACCGCGGTTACCTCACCCAGGTCTCGAAAATCGACACTGTCATCTTCCCGGAACTGTGCTTTCATATCAGTGTTTATTTTTACATAGGTTTCAATTCTTGCCTTCTCGCCGACCTGAGGAGGAATGCCTTCAGCAAGGACAGAGGCATTGACAGGTCGAACGGACTCGCAGAGCCACTGAATGGCATCTTCTCTGATTCCGGTTTTAATGCTCATTGAGGCCAACTTGGCCAAAATGTCCTCGCAGGAGAGTTTTTCCCCCCCCTTTGTGGCGGGGATAAAATTGGCGGTAACCCGCATGTTTTTCTTATCAACAGTGATTTTTACATTTGCATCCATATATCTTACCACATCCTATTAGATATAGACGGAATTTTACAACAGTGCTAAACTAATTCGCGAAAGAAACAACCTTTTTCTTATTCCCCCTCCTCGGATTGCAGTTGGTTCATGATCGCCTTGATATCCGGCTGACCGTCTTCGCCTAAGATTATCTCGTGGTCATCCGAAGAAGAAGCATACACGTTTTTTTCCCCGGTCCCGATAATTTCTTTCTGTTTCAGGAGTTCGTCGGCAATCTTCTGTGATTGAGCAGACTTGTCATGATTGTATTCGGCATCTGCATCATAGGAGACTTGTTTTCTCCTCGCAAGTAAAGTAACTTCGTCTTTCGTGAAGCAATTGAGGAGTTCGGCAAGCTTCAGATGAACGGTATTAATCGTTTCACCGATGGCATTGATCTGCTGCGTGGTGATATCCTGAAATTGGAGGGTATTCATAATGGAAAAGAGATCATCTTGACTGTGGTCAATTTCTGCACGAATTTCAGTTGTCGTACGTTTAATACTGTCATGAGAAGCTTTCGGTGCTGTTTCCTCAAGGTGATCAAGACAGCCGTCGATTTTTTTAAGACGCGCGACGACATTATCGACAATATCCATGACCTCTGTTGCAGCCATCTCAGTTGCGGAAGTCACCTTGTCCAGTTTTTCGGAAGCGTTGGGAATGAGGTTGTTCGACTGGTGTAAATCTGCATAGATACCATCGAAAAGAGGAATGATGTCCTCGATAAAGATCATCAGTTTCGAAACGAGCGGCATGTATTTTTTAGTACTCTCGAAATATTCCTGAACCGCATGAATATTATTGATTAATTCTGCTATCTCTGCCTTTTCCATACTTAGTCCCCTAGGTGAGACATGTTTTTTATCGTTTCATCGGGGTAGGAGGTGCCAGTGCTTATCATTTTGAAATGCATGAAAATGCACATTCGCACCTTCGCTAACTGTAATAATATGACAGTTTATAACTAAATGTCAATAGTATTTGCACAAGAAGTATATCTCTGTTCTCTGTCTGAGAAGGGGAAAAGTGACCTCAGCTTTCATTTCATCCCTTTTTTAATAAAATACAATGGTTTTGTTTAATACAGTATTTAAATGTGCAAAAGTTTAATATTACATACTCCAACAATACAACAGTAGTAAATAAAATATTTAATAAATATATGATAAAAAATTCAAAAAAAACCAATTGAAACGACTCTCATACCTTCTGTGCCGGATGAAGCAATTGAATCAATATCTTTTAATGACAATATTAAGGATCAATTAATGCTATTAATGTTGATACAATGGCGAGTAACAATATAATGCTATTTATTTTGCATAAGTATCTTTATTGATATGTTTTACCAATGAAAACAAAAAAATTACCGAAGATAGAAAAAAAATTGTAATACATATTATCCTAAATATCATCCGGAAATGAAGTGGTGAAAAAATCCGGATAATATCCGGCCGGAATCCATCATATACCGGCGTTCTTTCTCAACCGTGTAAGCGCCCGGATGTATTCGTCCGGTATGAGTCCGTGCTTGTTCGGCGGTACATTCAGCAGGAGATTGACTCCGGTTTTGTAACAATGGGTATACATGCAAAGCAATTCATCGTCCGACCGCGGCGGATCGTTATCCTTGAAAAACCACTCTTTTCCGATCGGATCACACACCTCTCCGGGAACATAATAGTTCTTATCGTAAACGACCTTCCATTTCTCATGTCCCGATTCGGGAGGGAGCTCTCGTTCTATGGCGACCAGATCGCTCGGCCAGGCATAATCTATTTTAACATCAGAGCCATCGCCGAAACCGGTATTCATCATGATGACAATATCCGGCTGAAGGGAAGCGATATGGTTATACAGAAATGAGCGATATCCTCTGCCCAGCACACCGGGTATATCGACCCACATTTCAAGAATGGGACCGTACTGCGTAATCAGGTCGGTTATCTGTGCCGTCTGGAACGTCTGATACAGGGAGGTCGTGAACGGTGGCATGGCGCCTTCCTGCGATTTCGGAAAATACGCGATACCGTTCCAGTCACCACCGTCAGTGGCGGTTTTGCTGCCGAAACGGTTGTAGTTGTCCCATGAACAGTAATAGAATCCCGGTTTGACTCCCCGTTTTTCGCAGGCTTTGACGAACGCACCGACGACATCAATGGTGTTACCGCTGTTTGTAACATTATAAGGGGTATCTTGTGTCGGCCACAGGCAGTGACCGGCGACATGTTTGGTGGTCAGCACTGCATATTTCATACCGGCGTCACGGGCGACAGAAATCCACTGATCCACATCGAGTCTGTCCGGTGCATATAACGATGCTGGCGATTTACCGTCTGAAAGCTCGTTCAAATCGAAAGTACTCATGCCGAAATGGATGAACATGCCGTAATGAAGTGATTCCCATGTCTTGAGTTGTTCAAGGGCCAGTCTCTGATGTCCTTCACGTTTGGATTGTGCAGCTGGGGCCGCGAGAGATTCTGTTCCACGGGCGGTACTCCCGACGGAAACCATGCCGAGTGCGCCGGATTTTATGAAATTCCTGCGTTTCACGTTTTGTACTCCTCGTGTAATGTGCTGTAGCATTCAGAATGTCAATCAAATGTCTTTCAGTATTATACGATATTCACCATAGTGGACCCCGATATGGCGTGAATTTCGTACTTCCCATTCCCCTTCAGGAGGGACATTTTTGTGAAAGAGACATCGTGCACCCCCTTAGCGTACCGCTTCTCCCGAAAACACGATTCGACCAAAATCCTGTGGTCGATGAAAATTGGGGTTGTCTGTTTGTGACGCCGTCCACTGGCTGAATTGCTCGTTGATGTCGCCCCCGCAGCGGTTGAAATTTATCCCCCAGGTATCGCCGGGTTTCGGGGGAAGATCGGTTTCATAATCGCTCAGGCTTTCAAAGGGGATCCCTATTTCCAACGTCCAGTATTCGTCGGTGTCATCCTCCGCATTGATGGTGCCTGCATGGCTTCTACCCAGGAGTACCTTGTCACGGATTACGTACTCGTTACTATCGTCCTTGTGCCTGCCGATAAGCCACGTTCCCAGGCAGTTTAACTCGTTATTGGCATACCAGAGCGGGTGATCGGGATTGGGTGCAATAAATACCTCCACACAATCGTCGCGGTAGGGTGCCGAGTTCCTCTGGTAGAAGTGGGCGGCGATATGTTCATCTTCGCACCTGAAAAACACG
>CAYWBT010000041.1:9326-19372 GCA_964456585.1 uncultured bacterium | reverse complement strand
ATCTCTTCGGTCGGGCGCTTTTGGCAGAAAAGGGTGGACGGTACCCCGCAGAATGTCTGCATGCCATCCGGCAGGGCTTCTGCCAGTTCCTCGACCTCGAAATTGAACATCGGCGCCGGTGTAATGCCATCCAGGTAGTCGAACGGCGTTTTCCCGAGCAGGGGGAAGAATCCCCGGCAGTTCCCATCGAGATGTGTCGATACCAGCTTCCCGGCTTCGTGGAGAATATCGGCCGCCCTGGTGTAAAAGGGCATGAGGTACGTTTCGTAGTACCTCGGTGAAATCAGGTGCTCATCGGGATGGTCGGATATGATGACCGGCACTTCGGGCGATCCTGCCGCGAGATTGATCAGTTCGAGGTCTTTCTTTTCCTGGAGTTCGAGAAATTCATGGAGGGGAACGGGATCGTCCGCCAGTCCATACACCACCTGCTCGAATCCCAGGTAGTCGTGCACGAGCTTTCCGAAGGGTGAGGTAAAGATAACCGTATCGCCAGCACCGTGTTCGCCGAGTTCCTCCATCACAGCCCGCACCCGGTCGAACCGGGGATTATACCGCGTTGCCTCTACGACGGTGCGCATGATGTCGAGATCGGACATGTTCTTGACCGGATGCTCGCACGGTGACCAGGTACCATCGGCAGCGAGCCGATCGCTGGCCGTAAGGTCGCCGAACGGTGTATGGTAGGTTACCGTCCGCACATCATCTCGTATCTCGGTGATTCTCTCGACCCGGTCGGTGTAGTCGATGTCGTACCAGTCGTAGATATGGACAAAAAATCCCCAGTCGAAGGTTCGGTAAAAATCGAAGAGGGTAAAATCACGGTATGCTTCAGGGAGCGTGCCGGGATTGGAATGAAACGGTTCCTTGTCCGAGATGAATGCTCCCGGCTCGTGTGCCCGCGGTTCCCCCGGCGGTGTCCGGTGAAACGTATACCAGTCGGTTATGTCCGGGAAGAAAGGCATGTCGCCGGGGTGCTTACCCTCGAGAACGGCGAACAGGTGCTCACGATGTGTCATGATGTTCCTCGGGGTATTCCGCCCTGTGATCGAGAGTCAAGAAAAAACAGTCGCCGCCCGATGTTCCTAAGCAGGCAGTCAGGCGCTTTTTTCAAGAGCAGGACGAGTAGATTTTTCATGCCGGTGTACGCTATAATTGATTCGTTCGTCACGTGACGATAGTACCAACCTACTAAAATATGAAAAATGGACGTTCATGTAAACAGCTATTCTACAGGGCTTCAACACTACCCGGCGAAGGTGGTTACAACCTGTCCTGGTGAAACAAACGCCTGAGCGGCAACGGGTGATACCATCATCGCGGCGGTCTTCATGCGGACAGGCTGAATGAAGGTGCTATCGGAATATCTCGTTCGGTATCCGATCGGGCATTACTTCCGGCGCACGCCAGTCTTCCGGCAGGTCGGCGCAGTTGACCAAGAGGCCGTTTTTCTCACGGTGCGAGTAGAAACCGGTGAGGAACGTCGTGGTCTTTTCCATGATGAACTCATGGGTTTGCGGCATGGTTCCCGTCTCAACCATCTCCGCGAACTCGAGCATGGTGGGGATGAACGCGTTTTTAAACAGCGGGTATGCATCCCCCCTTGTGATACCGTGATCCTGGTAGAGCCTCCCCTTCGAGGTCGTGACCATCATGGAACCGAAAGAGTAAGGTTCCATCGCCATCTGGATACCCACATAGTAATCGGGGTGATCCTGCTGGCTGCACCGCATGGTCATGAACGCGGGCGAGGTGAACTCCCACCACGTATCCGCCTGGAGACTCGCGGCGACCACTGTCGGTTCGAGGACCGTATGGATGCCATAAACGCTGTGAATTCCATGCGCAGGGTATTCGTTCGCGGGTTCCGTTGCCAGTGCGCCCAGTATGTGTGCACCCTCGTCGAGGTGCTGACGGAGGTTGTGACGGAGCAGGAGATTTTCGTGAATCGTCTCGTCGGAAGAGGGAACAAGAATAGGGGCGTTGTATTTTTTCGACCGCTCGATCATGTCCCGCGCCTCACTGAGCGAAAGGGCGAACGGCCGGTTGATGAGGGTCGGCATGCCCGCCTCGAGGTAGGGCTTTGAAAGCTGCGGCCACCATCCTGTCCCATAGAAATCCGACAGGATAACCGCGTCGACCTTGTCCACCATGTCGTAATAATTCTTTGCCACCTTCACATCGTACTTTTGTGCAAACTTTTCCGCCGCCGCGGTATCGGGATCCCAGACCATGGTCATAACCATGCCGGTTGTCCGCGGCCAGAACGTTCCGCGCCGCGGTTCGAGCGGTGGATTCAAGAAGAGCCCCCAGATATCCTCGATGTGGGAATAGTAAGCGCAGGTAATAATCCCAACCTCGATTAATTCGACGGATGCGGGACTTGTCCTCCGGTATTTTTTACGCTGAGCCTGTGCGGATTTCGGTGCCGTGGCAGCCATCGCGCCTCCGGCAGCAGCCGTTCGAATGAACGATCTCCTCGAACTGGTCTGTGACATTCTCTTCTCCCGGTTTGTTTGTGGCAGAAAAAAAAACGAAGGCACGAAGTCGCGGTTGTGTTGTTCTTCGTGCCTTCGCGGTGAAGGATATCGTGCTTGTGATGTCTTTTACTTGCTGTACTGGTTAATCTCCCGGCGGGTGTCGAGATTTGGCGAGGTAATCCGCCAGTCAGCGGGCAGCGTACCGATATCGACCGGTGCCCCGCCGCGCTCGAGGTGCGAGTAATACGCGGTAAGGAAAATTTCCGTTTTCTTGCGCACCACATCGTAGGGTTCATAGTTTTTTCCCTCAAACGTCCGCTGCATGTCCAGTACCTGCGGCGCATACCGGTGCAGGAGGCCGTACTGCCAGTCATAGCCGCGCAGCATGCTCGCCTCCTCGATACCGTTATCGCCGATGATCCTGATATGGAACGAATCGGGTATCACAGCACCGTCGATGGTGCAGATGTACGGCGGCTGGTCTCCGCCGCCGGGATACAGGTACGTTTGATGGACGTAATTGGCTTTCATGTCATGGTCGCAGAACATGGAGACCGACTTGACGTCGTAGCCGAGAATCTTCAACATCATGAACTGAATGTGGAAGTGTGCCGGGAAATCAATGGTAAAGGCTGCAGCCTGCACCAGCTTGATCTTTCCCACGTTTTTTATCTTGGATTTGAGCGCCGGTACTTCCTTGTAGTGCTCGTACTTCGCCGTGGCAAGAATGGGGGTGTTGCCCTTTGCCGCCGCATTGAGTATATCGTCGATCTCCCTGAGCGAGTAGGCGAAGGGACGGATTATGTGCGTGGGGATACCCGCCTCGAGGTAGGGTTTGACCAGCTCCGATTGGATCGAAACATCGCCGAAATCAGCCATGATAAGGCCATCGATCTTTCCGATCATGTCGTCGAATTTTTTCACCACGGTTGCATCCATGCGCTTGGCGAATTCTTCCGCCGCTTTCGTATTTCGGTCCCAGACGTGGGTGATATCCATGTTCAAGAGCTGAGTTCCGAAGTTTCCGCGCGGGCTTCCCGGCATGGTTCCCTCGATGATATCAGACCAGCTCCACAGCATGAACGAATACGGTCCCAGTCCGATGACACCGATGTTGAGTTTCTTTTTTTCCGGTGCAGCCTGAGCTCTTCTGCTGGCGAGCACCGAAGAAGCGCCTACCGCGGCGCTGGTAGTGAGAAACGATCTTCTCGATTTTGACTGTGGCATATGCTGCTCCTTTCAGTTGGAGGTTATCCTTTGTCATATATTTCGGTTGTACCGGTCAGGGATCGACAAAATGCCGACAACGCTGAAAACAGCGTGTGCTGCCGGTATTCTACCGTTACGTTTAACTACCTTTCTTTGACCCTACCTTCCTTCCGGCAGTGACGACCGGAACTCGTCGATATGCAGGCCGATTTTATCCAGGGGAATGGGTTTGAATCCGAGTTTCCAGGCCGGAGAGTCTTCACGGAGACGGAAGTCTTTGTTCGCGACATCGACAAATCCCAGGTTAGAATCGGTGAATACGTTCCCGTAACGCTCAAACTCCGCCATCTTTTCCGCGTGCCCGTAGTTATAAGTGACAAAGTCGTTCGGATCGTAGTGGGTGAACGACTTCTCCTTCGTCCGGGTCATACAGACCACCGGGTCGGCAATCAGGTTATCACGTACCGAGACCATTTCGAGGTTGGTGCTGTCGATCAGGTCGATGAACCTGCCTCGATAGGAGATGTTGCGGAGAATCTTGTTGTACTTCGGCAGTTCGGGTTCGTCGTCGTACAGGGCGAGCAATTCGGGATACTTTTCGCTATACGGTGGTTCGCGGTAGTTCATCTTGTCCATGCTCGTGAAGAGGGAGTTGTTCCTGTCGCTGAAATAGTAGGATGCCCAGCCGATACCACGCGCATCAACGTGGATGGAGGGATCCCCTTCGATGAAGATATTGTTCTCGACGACATTATCTCTTCCTCCCCCGATGAGAACGCAGCGTCTCGCCTTGTAAAACACATTTCCGAATACCGTCATACCGCTTGCCCAGTCGTCGAGATAGACTCCCTGTGCGCCGGCGAATCCCTGTCCTGCGAGGTCGTGGAAATAGTTATAGCGGATGATGTTACCGCGCTGCGTCCAGTCGCGTCCGATGTAGAATGCGCCGACATCGCCCGTCTCCTTCGCGAGACGGAAGACGTCGTTGAACTCGAGGATGTGCTCGTTGCCGCTGTAGAACACACCGGCATGGGGCGCATCGTGTATGGCGTTATGTGCCAGACGATTTCCCACTCCTGACATCATTACGGCCGGTTTGTTTGTCCGGAATATCCTGCTGTAGTCGTGGATATCGTTGTTCGTTGCGTAGTTACCGGCCGGGGTCAGCGTTTTCCGATCACCGCCGGCAAGTATGATACCCCCCGAGGCAACATCGTAGATATCGCAGCCAGTGACTCC
The DNA here is from genome assembly GCA_964456585.1 of uncultured bacterium. Taxonomy (GTDB): domain Bacteria; phylum Latescibacterota; class Latescibacteria; order Latescibacterales; family Latescibacteraceae; genus Latescibacter. Next base: position 14,444 of record CAYWBT010000041.1, on the reverse strand, counting down.
GTTTTTCGTTCCACCATCGATTTTTACCGCAAACGAGCCGAGGTTCCGCAGAGTACACCCGGCGATTCTGTTTTCGGTTCCACCCGTAATCTGGATTGCGGTGGTTCGGGAACCGTCGAAGATAATGCCTTGGATGGTGAGGTACGATGTCTCTTCGAGGGATACCATCAGTTCCTCAAGGATTGAGACGGAGGCGACTCCTTCTTCGATGGGTGAGGGAGGCCAGAAGTACAATATGCCGGTCTCGCGATTCAGATAGTATTCCCCCGGGGAATCAAGCTCTTCCAGAATGTTGAGGTAATAGAATCGCTGATCCTTTGTATAGCCATACCCGTGGTGCGGTTCCGCGGGGTAAATCAAACGTTTTTTCCGGTCGATCTTTTCCGTCCTGATAAAACCGTCAGACCAATCCCATGTCCAGTAGCCATGCATCCATACCACGGTATCTTCGGCCCACCTGTTCGGGCGGTCGCCGCTGTAGGCGAACCTCCCGTAGTGACGTCCCAGGGGGATGCCGTACCTATGGGTATGCGAAGTTCCTTCGTAGATGAGTTTCTCTCCGGATTGTGGTACATCTGCGACCTTCTCCCAACCGTCATTCGGGTACCGGGCAAGTGTCATGACCTTGCCGTTGAAGAAAAGCTCCAAGGGAACACCCGTATTACTTATCTCGCCGTAATTGGTGATACCCTGCTTTTTGAGATCGACCTGAACGATCTTGTCCTGGTATGCTTTATCAATGCGTTCGGTCGCGAAGGAGTCGCTGAGCGGTACGAAGCCTGATACAACCATGCCGCCGATAAAGCTGACTTCTTCGTTCTGGTAGGCACACCACGTGATGGGGGATTCCTCGGTTCCCGCGTCTCCGGCGCCGAGGGTAAAGGTCGTGGTGATCGGGTAGATGCCGCCCCGGATCAGGATGGTGAGCCCTCCCCGAGGAAGTTCGCCAGCAGCCTTTATTGTCCGTACCGCCTCGCGGGCCCGTTCGAGCGTTCTGAAGGGGCCGTCCGACCCGGCACTGTTTGGATCGGGGCGAGTGCCCGACCAGGTATCGTTGCCCTCAGGGGAAACGAAAAATTCTGCCCCATGCTGCCGTAGCCCGGTACAGCCGGTGATAGCGGAGAATAAGAGACAGGTAAGCATAATGTGCGCGAGTGTTTTCACGGTTGAGATCCCGGTATAGTTGAATCTGTTTCCGGCCAGGATACTTGTATGGAGACAGCGGATCTCATGCTGCGAAATGCCTGATGGAAACTGTCATATGAGATTGCTGTTAATAAAGATATTCTCCAGTCCGGTAAGGGGTGATCAGACTTTTGTCCCCAAGAGCAACAGAGACCCTGTACTGACAGAGGTGCGTGAAGGGATGTTTTCAGCGCACCTCTCGATTACGATTCCCCGGTTTGATAGTGTACTGCCGATGCGGGTGAGTGATCGGAATAGCCCGCTCACATTTCGGCAGTCGGTTCATTAACTCTTAAATTCGGAACCATCAAAAAAATCAGGCCGCCACATCATCAACTGCCAGTCGGAAGGTACCGAGCCAACCTTGACAGGTGCACCGCCGCGCTCCATGTGCGAATAGTACTCGGTGAGAACGCACTCGAATTTTTTCCGGACGATATCGAGCGGTTGGAAATGCTCCTTCTTCTCGATGGTTTTCTGGATATCGATCAACTGGGGCATGAAGCGGACGAAGTAGCTGGACTCCGCTGGTAGCGACGAGGTTTCGCAGCCTTCTTTTCCGATGATGGAGAACAAGTAGTTATAGTACCCCGACTTTTGCATGGAAAGGCAGAATGAGGGCTGGTTTTCCGTTTCTCCAAACACGTAATTAATCTGCATGTATTTCGGTTTTTTTGGGTCGTTGGTCTGGAATGCCACCTGTTCCACGTTGTAGCCGAGAATCCTCATCATCATATACGGCAGGTGGCAGTGCGGACGGTCGCCGGCTCCGCACACACCGTGCACCGACTCGATCTGTCCCACGCTTTTGAGCTTCCGGCCGAACGATGTTGCGACGTCGTAGTGCTCGTGGGTTGCCGTTGCGATAATCGGCGTATTGTGTTTCGCGGCCAGTTCGAGCATCTCGTCCAAATCCCTGAGGCACGAGGACCACGGCCGCTGCAGGTAGCAGGGGATACCCGCCTCGATGTAGGGGCGGAAAAGTTGATGCTGCCAGGGAACGTTATAGAGATCGCCGTTGACAACACCGTCAACCTTGCCGACCATGCCGTCGTACTTCTTGACCACCTCGCAGCCCCACTTGTCGGCGAAGTCCTGGGCTTTTTTCTGGTCTTTATCCCAGACGTATGCAGGCTCCATGTTGAGAAAACTTGTTCCCGATGCTCTCCCTGTCGGGCTCAAGAGGTCCGCCCACAATCCCCAGAACGTGTAATCGAGGCCGAACACCCCGAGTTTAAGCTTTTTCGGTGCAGCCGGTGCAGCCTGTGCTTTTCCCACTGCAAGGGATGCAGCGCCGGCGACAGCGGCTTTCTTGAGAAAATTACGGCGTCCGGAGTTGTTTTCATGTTGTTCATGATTTTGGTTTGCCATTGCCTGGTCCTCCCGTTTTTTCGATCGTTGTCCACTCTGTTTATGTATGTTTCGCAATTTCCCTGGGGAACTGATAGAATTGTATATCAACATTTTAATATCAATATGGCGGATAATCAAGTAAAATCAACGCTGCATGATTTGTTTGTTGCTCTTTCTCCTGAAAAAAACAATATTATGCTGTATAGATCCAGAACAGTGTTTCCGTTTTGAAAGTATGAGTTGAAGAAAAAGCTTCTGATATCCCTGTATATCATCGCTGCTACGGTTTCTATCGGCGGATCGGCATCTGCGGGTGATGCGCCCGTTTTTGAGGAGGTGTACCGCGATATTGCCGCTTGTCTTCTATCCGGGGATTACCCCTGTGCGGAGGCTTTAGCAGAACGATTTTCCGCCGAATATCCCGAGGAACCGGCCGGACCGCTATTCAGAGCTTCAATCCTTCAGTATGCTTATGTGGACTACGAAGATGGTTCCCGTGAAGACGAATTCTCCCTCCTTCTCGATATGACCGAGCGCTTGGCGCAGAAGAAGCTCGCGAGAGATGCTGATGATCAGTGGGCACGTTACTTCATTTTTTCTGCCGCCGGCCTGCGGGGTGCGCGGGCTTCTCTCTCCGGCAGGCTCCTGTACGGTATTGTCAAGGGCCGCTCAGGTGCCCAGGGAATGAAGCGTCTTATCCGGGAGAACGAACAGTTTTACGATGCGTACCTTCTTGCCGGGGGCTATACCTTCTGGAAAAGCTCGGCGACCGAACCGGTTTTCTGGCTTCCCCTCGTGAAGGATGATCGTGAAAAAGGCATTGCGGAGGTTACCAAGGCCATCGAAGGAGGAATCCTCACCGGGCCGCTCTCCTCTACCGTGCTGATCGAGATGTTGCTCGCGTACGATTGTGAACGTGCAGCAGAATTGGCGGGGAAGTTGGTCTCAGCGTATCCCTCATGCCGGCTATTTCACTGGCAGCTCGGGGAAGCGTACAAGCTGCTCGAACGGTACGAAGACGCGGTCAGGATTTTCAGCGGCATCGCTGAAAGCATGAGAGGTGACAAGGCCGATGACGGTTCGGGAGAGCTTCGCTGCTGGTGGAAACTGGCGGTTCTTGCGAAATCTGTTGGGAAAAATAACGATTGTGTATATTATTCTAAGAAGATCATTGAATTGAGCGCTCGCGAAGCGGTTGCCCGCCATCAGGAGGAAAGAATATCGGGTGCCCGCCGCATGATCGAGGAGCTTGGGCATGAGTAGCGCGCAACACCGCATCCTGGTGGTCGATAATGACAAGGCTATCTGCTGGGTGCTTGAAAAAGCCTTCTCGGAAGAGGGATATTCGGTTGATGTGGCGATGGACGGGAGAGAAGCACTCGAAAAAATCGAGGAGAACTCCTACTCGCTTGTTATTATGGATGTAATGATGCCGGTAATGGATGGTCTTGCAGCGCTCGAGCGAATCAAGGACCTGCCGGGGAAGCCCGAAACGATTATTATGACCGCACACACGAGCATGGAAAATACGATTGAAGCGATGAAACACGGTGCCTACGATTATATCGTAAAACCGTTCGACCTCGACGATATCATAGGACTTGCCGAGAATGCCATCGAGAAATTCGTGACCAGGACGAAGACCACGAAGGTGGCTGCCAGGGTGACGGAGGACAGGATTGTCGGGAATTCACCCGTCATACAGGATATCTATAAAATCCTCGGCAGGATCGCGTCCACCGATTCCGCCGTATTGATTACCGGAGAGACCGGCACGGGAAAGGACCTGTTCGCCCGGGCAATCCACTACCATTCCTCGAATCGTGCGGGGCCATTCATTCAGGTTAATTGTGCCTCGATACCCGGTGAACTCCTCGAAAGCGAGCTCTTCGGGCATGTCAAGGGGGCGTTCACCGGCGCGACCATGGAACGAAAGGGTAAATGTGAGCTTGCCGAAGGGGGCACCCTGTTTCTCGATGAGATCGGCACGATGCGCTACGATCTCCAGGCGAAGATCCTGACATTCCTCCAACGGAATGAGTTCGAACGGGTGGGATCTTCACAGACGATCAAGGTCAACGTCCGGGTTATCACCGCAACAAACGCTGATCTCAAGAAGCTTGTCGCGCGAGGGCTCTTCCGGGAAGACCTGTACTACCGTTTGATGGTGGTGCCGATCCATATACCGCCGCTCAGGGACCGGAGGGAGGATATCCTGCTCCTCGCCGAATATTTTGTCGAGCGATACACCGTGAAATACGGTCTGAACGATTTCAAGCTGTCCGGTGATGTCCTGAGCGATCTGGTCGCACGGGACTGGCCGGGTAATGTCCGTGAACTCGAGAATTTCATCCACCGCATGGTTGTTCTCCAGTCGTGCGATATTCCGGAAGACGTCGCACCTATCTATGCCCCGGGTCAGCATGAAACACCTGCGGAAACAATAAGTTATATTGTAAAGAAACTGGTGGAAAGCGGCGCGAAAGATCTTCTCAAGGCCGCACACGACCGTATTGAACGACCGCTGCTCACCATGGTCATGTCACGGGTCGGGGAAAATCAAAGCGAGGCGGCAAAAGT
>CAYWBT010000041.1:0-9316 GCA_964456585.1 uncultured bacterium | reverse complement strand
GGCATATCGCGCAATACCCTGCGGAAAATGCTCATACAGTATGGAATGCTCCCCCGGAGTGATGACCGTCTTACAGGGAGGCAGGAATGAACGCACGACACATCGATCTATTGACACACGGACTGGTGGTGTTTTTGGTGCTTGCGGGTTGTGGAAATACAACGCTCGACAACGATACGGACGGTGAGAGTGAAAGCGTCTATACCGTCTTCCATTCAGAGGATGGCCTGGCTGATAACAGCATCACGGATTTGGCGGTGGATTATATCCGTGACGGTGTCTGGTTTGCCACGAGAAACGGGATTTCCTTCTACTCGAATGCCGATTCCTTGTTTTACACGTTCGGTGCTGAGTACGATATCCCCAACATGGAGGTGCTCGCAATCGAAGTTGATAACACCGGGACTGTCTGGGCGGGAACCGTTACGGGCGTAACCTCGCTCTCACGGGAGGATTCGCTCTGGACCTGGGCCACACTCGCCGATATGAACGTCCTTGTTCATCGGTATATTACCGATATCGCGGTTATGGATGATTTTTCGGTCTGGTTCGGGACAAAGGGCGGAGTTAGTGTCAGGACCTTCCAGGGCGCCTGGCGGCACTACACAACCGAGATTGGCCCCTCAGTAGAAATTACTGCCATTGCAGAAGGGGATGCCGGACGAACCTGGGTCGGCACTTCGAACGGTATCGGTGTGTTTGATGGTGAGACCTGGTCAAAATACTATGGCGCCGGTATTCTTCCCAGCACGTATGTAAATGTTCTTTATAAAGATAGCGTTGGTGTTATGTGGTGCGGAACAGCGAGTATCATCACCGCGTATAACGGTGTTTCCTGGACGAACTACGGTCCCGCCGACGGCCTTCCTTCGAGTGGCATCTATGATATTACCCAGGACAGCAACGGAATGGTATGGGCAGCAACGGAAAAAGGCGTCTACTATTTCACAAACGGGAAATGGGTTTCGTTCAACTTACCGGCCGATGCAGCCTCGGCTGCTGCGCATGCGATCAGCATCGACCGCAGGACGGATGTTATCTGGATCGGGACAGACAGCGGCGCAGTCAGGTTCTCACCATGAGCACAGTCACATCAGGGCACTATAGCAGTTCGCAGGAGGTGGCACCCGAATGAATGATATTTTTCCGTATGAGCGCTCCTCCCTGTCACCTTGTTTTGTCTAATCATTTCGTGAAATATTATTTTTCGGCGGGACACCGGGACTTGATTTTTAACGGTATAAAATATATATTATAAGTTTTAGAATTTTTTTATAGTGTACTACATGAACTTGAGGTAATATGGCACGGGTAATAGCAGTTGCAAATCAGAAGGGTGGTGTGGGGAAAACCACAACCTGTGTGAATCTAGCGGCGAGTATTGCGGCGTTGGAACGCCGGACACTCCTGGTGGATATGGATCCCCAGGGGAATGCGACGTCTGGTCTCGGCGCGAACGTTGACGTGCGCGATAACACGGTATACGAGGCGCTCGTTGATAAGGTTCCCCTGACTGAAGTGTTTATGAAGACGGAGATCGAATATCTTACGCTCGTGCCGGCTGACATACGCCTCTCAGGGGCACAGATTGAGCTGGTCAGCATGATCTCCCGTGAGCGGAAACTTCAGACAGCTCTGCAGAGTGTTGAGAATGAGTTCGACTATATCTTCATCGACTGTCCTCCCTCCCTCGGAATCCTCACACTGAACGCCATGGCCGCCGCAAAGTCGGTGTTGATTCCCATACAGTGTGAATATTACGCCCTCGAGGGAGTTGGCCAGCTGCTCAATTCCATTCGGCTCGTACAGAAGAACCTCAATCCCAACCTCACCATCGAGGGTATCTTGCTGACCATGTACGACAGCCGTCTCAATCTCTCCAACCAGGTTCTCGAGGAGGTCCGCTCGTATTTCGACGACCGGGTGTATGAAACGGTCATCGTGCGGAATGTCAAACTCAGCGAAGCCCCATCATTCGGCAAACCGATCATCCTGTATGATATTCTCTCCACGGGTGCGAAAGCCTACCTTCAGCTTGCGAAGGAGGTGGATGACCGTGCATAGAAAAGCGCTGGGGAAAGGTCTCGATGCCCTGTTCGGGCCGGTAGAGGAAGATCGGGAAACGTCCGGGGAAAATACCACGGGGCGCAGGATTATCACCGTACCGGTCAACGACATCTCCCCGAACCGCGAGCAACCCCGCGAAATGTTCAACGAAGCGGCCATGGAAGAGCTGAAAGAGTCTATCCGGGAGAATGGTGTCCTCGAGCCGCCGATTGTACGCCGCACGGGCGATTTCTTCGAACTGGTCGCTGGAGAGCGCCGTCTGAGAGCGGTGAAGGAACTTGGATTCCAAACGATCGAGGTCATTCTCATGGAGGTAGAATCCGATGAGAAAATGCTCGTGCTGTCACTCATCGAAAATATCCAGCGTGAAGACCTGAATGCTATCGAAGAAGGAAAGGCCTACGAACACATCATGAAACGGATGAAACTGACGCAGGAGGAAATCGCCTCGGTTGTCGGCAAGAGCAGGAGTGCGGTTGCCAATACCATCCGCCTTTTGAACCTTTCGCCGGGTGTGCAGGACATGGTCAGCGACGGTTCCCTTGCACCGGGCAGTGCCCGGGCCCTGCTCGCGGTCGAGAACCAACAACTCCAGCTCAAACTCGCCCGGAAAATCGCCTCAGAAAATCTTTCATCCCGTAAGGCGGAAGAACTGGTTAAGAAGAAACTCGCTGAAACCGCGACACCGCCGAGTACACGCGAAAAATCGCCGTTTATCGAGGATATTCGTGTCGATATCCAGCGCGTTCTGGGAACGGAAGTAAAGATCCTCGGGAAAGAGGAACGGGGAAAAATCGCCATCGAATACTACTCCCGGGACGACCTTATGCGTATCCTCGAAACCATCAAATCCCACTCGACGGACTGATCGAACATTGCAGGTGCCCGTTACCGGCGGGGAACCAGTCCTTCAGCTTCTCTTTATCGTGTTTTTCCGGAGTATGTGACTGTGACATTCCTCAGCAAGGTGTCGTTCTGTTATCATCAGGGGTAACGATCGCAACCGGGGGAGTACTCGCTCGTTGTGCTTTTCATGATTCGCTTTTTTTGAGGGAGGAGTTTTGATGAAACAACCATTGTTATATCGCGTTTTTCTTTTGGTGGTGATGCTCATGGTTGTGAGGGCAGGCGGCTTATATGCTCAGCAACCGGCTTTCGGCAACAATCCTTTCTTCGGACGAAACGATCCCTCGAAATACCACCCGGGCAAACAGCCCCACGGTGGTGCGGGATATCTCGATTACATGGAGCTGACACCGCGCGATGAGTTCAAGTCGAACTTCATTTTTCTCCACCGCGGCATTCTCCGGCCGCAGAGCGGGATCGGCGAACATGCCCACCGCAAGATGGAAGAGATGTATTTTGTATTCGATCGGTATGCAGAGTTTACTGTCAACGGAATAACGGCTGAAATACCCGCCATCGGGATGGTTCTCAGTCGAATGGGCGATTCACACGGTATCTACAATCCCACTGACCACCCGGTGGAATGGATGAATTTCGGCGTCTCCAATGAAAATCAGGCGTATGATGCGGTGAACTACAATGCCGAAGGGGACGATCTCGTCGATCAAACGATCATGTCTCCTCCGCCGTTTACGTGGGCGGTGCTGTCGAAGGATATGCTCCGGCCGGTCGAACGATTTTACGGCGGAAAAGGCACCGTACGGATTCGCGAGGTCTGGGACCAGGAGGATTTTCGCTCGTACTGGGCGTACATTCATCACTACCTCGTACCGCCGGGATGTTCCATCGGACTGCACCGTCACGATGAAATGGAGGTCGTTTACTATATTCTCAAGGGTGCGGGACGCGGAACGATCAACGATGCCACCTATGATATCATGACCGGCGACGCCCTGTCCTGTACGCTCCATAATGCCATCGGCGTGTTCAACAATTCACAGGAAAATCTCGAGGTTATCGCGTGCGGCGTATCCATGGTTAAGGGGGTTGTGAAGAACGGTACGGCGCTCGGGGACGACCTGATCGGGCGGTGATAGAACGTCTCGCGCTTGGTTTTGTGAGCTGGGTATTCATAGTTGGCGGCGTACAGAAGGAAACAACGGCTGAAGGAAATGAAGAAGCGAAGAGTCCTCTCCTGGCAGGGATCGGCGCGATTGTGTATATATCGCTCTGGATAAACTCATCGGTGGACGCGTACCGCTCGGCGAAGCGAATCAACAATGAAGCGGGAACTGCACGTGTTCCGCGATACGATGCCCCCTATCCGAGCGCACAACTATCCAGGCATTCCTTCGACCGCATTCCCACCATCGGGGTGTGCTACCGTTTCTAATAACCTCATTTGTCCGGTACTTTCAGGAAGGTCAGTCGGGGCAGATTAATCAACCTGAGGGAAAGCGAGGAAGATCCCACATGGGCAAGACCGCCCTTGCGTTTTCTGACACCGGTTGGCTTGTCCGTTGTCATCGCGATATAGTTCTTGTTTATGGAGTAGGTGCCCAACTCGGGATTGCGTTGGGAAAGGTGGCTGACGATTTTCCGCTCGCTCATGCCGGCGAATACTTCCCGCCGAGAGAGCCTTTTTGCCATCGCCCTGAGGTTGTTTTTCGTGAATGTGAACGAATAGGTGCCGTCCTCATTAAAGCGGATAACACTGCCGTAGTATTCAGGCAAATCGCGGGAAACTTCTTTCCAGGCGGCGATAATTTTCCTGGCGCTCTTGTTTTCCTCGGATTTTTCGTAGGTGAAGAGGATGCGTGTCTTCCCGTTGCGGAGGACATTAAGTTTCATCTTCGTATCGGATTTTTCCCCGAGCAAGTCGATGAGCGATTCGAATGGCTCGGGATCGTAGTGGTGGAGTTGAATACTCGGTTCGGTTTCAAGGCGGGCGAGGCTATCCTTTTTTGGTTTTCCGGGGAATTTCGACCACGTCTTGAGCAGGAATGCGGTCATGTACGTATTCTCATCATCGTACAGTACCATCCTCTTTTCCGGGAGTTTCCGCCGGTAAAAATCCTCGACCAAGTTCATGGGAACCAGGGATACGTACATTGCGGTTTCGTATAAGGGATCGATACCGGGCGTTTTTCTGATAAATACCGCGCCGGGATAGAGCGGAGCTCCCAGTTCATCTACCGTCGGTTCGTTCTCATAATCACCCACCGTCTGTGCCATTGTCGGCAGTGCCCAGATTAACATGCACGCGCTCATCAGAGCAAACCGTTTCATGATCACCTCACTCATTATTGAAAGAATCCTCAATCGCATCGAGCATCGCCCGTAGGTTTTCAACCGGGGTGCCGGTCTGTATGTTGTGGACGGCATTGAAAACGAATCCGCCGCCGGTATTGAAGATGCGAATCCGCTCTGAAACCTCCCGGTATACATCCTCCGGAGTGCCGAACGGGAGCGTCTTCTGCGTATTGACACCTCCGCCCCAGAAGACAATCCTGCCGCCATACTCATCCTTGAGTTCCCGTGCATCCATACCCGCTGCCGAGCTCTGGACGGGATTCAGCACATCAAAACCGGCATCGATGATATCATCGAGGAGCGGCCTGACGCCACCGCAGGTGTGCATCATAACCTTCCAGGTGGTGTGTTCGTGAATCCAGTCGCAGATGCGGCGGTGAAAGGGTTTGAACAGGTCACGATAAGCATCGGGTGAGATGAGCGGCCCGCGCTGGGTTCCAAAATCCGCCCCGGTTACATACGCGAGCTCGACCCGGTCTCCCAGTGCCTCACGGGCGAGGGCAAGGTTTTCGAGCGCAATTCCGCACTGCCGGTCGAATACCTCATGGATATAGTCGCGCCGCGCGGCGAGCGACAGATACCACTCGGCCTCATCGCGAATACCCCGCGGGTCCTTCAGGCCGGTGCCGGGAACATTCATGATATCGCCGAACCCCGCGCCGGACATGTTGAACACGACCGCATACTCGGTCTCGTTGTAGAGCCGGAGCGATTCCCGCTCGTACACCGCAAGCAGTTCCTCTGAAAAGGGGCCGAAATCCTCGGCGTTATCAGCGGGATCGAGCCGGTCATCGTCGAGGGGTATCTGGCGGATTATGTTATCGAAATAATAACCCCCCTTCGGCATGACCGCACAGGGTGGGTACGTCCGATCACCCTGTGCATACATGGGTATATTGCCGTTATCGTCCGGCACGGTATTGAACAGGCCGGGAACCAGCACGTCCGCGCCGTCGAACGTGCGCCATTCCTTCCAGCCGCTGTTCTCAAAACCGAACTGGTTAACCGTGTTAAAAATCCCGGCGGTATCGACGAACATCCGGTCCCTGAGGTCGTCTTCGATCTCGCCGAGCATCATAAAGGGTTCGATAACCTTCACCGGCCTCGCCGTACAGTCAAGACCGAGCGCACTCCGAAGACGGGATATCACACTCGCCGACAGACCGCTACAGACGGTACCGCCGAAATCAACGGGCACCCGGTCAGGCTGACGGTGATTGAGTGCCGCCCTTATTCGCTCCCTGCTTGTCATGAAATCCTGTACCCCCGACGATGTTAAAATGAATCCTCGATTGCCTTCAGCATCGCCGTGAGGTTCTCGACCGGTGTGCCCTGCTGGATATTATGGATCGTATTGAACACGTATCCGCCATTCTGGTTGAAAATCCGTATTCGCTCGCTGACCTGCTCGTACACCTCTTCCGGTTTACCGAACGGAAGCGTCATCTGGGTGTCGACACCGCCGCCCCAGAAGACGAGCTTATCACCATATTCCGTCTTGAGTTCACGGGCGTCCATGTGCGCCGCGGAGACCTGTACGGGATTGATGATATCGACGCCCGCCTCGATGAAATCGTCGAGAAACGCCCTGATGGAGCCACAGGAATGCATGAACGTCTTCCAAGACGTGTTCTGGTGAACCCAGTCGGTCATCTTCTTGTGGAACGGTTTGAAGAGATCACGGTAGGCGTCGGGAGAAATAAACGGCCCGTTCTGTGTCCCGAAGTCGGTGCCGGTGAAGAAGACCGCTTCGATACGGTTCTGCACCGCGTCGTATACGCGCTGAAAGTTCTCGATCGCTATTTCGGTCTGGCGCTCGAATACCTCGTACACATAGTCACGGCGGGCAACAGTTGAGATATACCACTCCTCGACGTCTCTGATGCCGCCGCGTTCCTTGCTCCAGGGTGCCGGGACGAGCGCGATGTCGCCGAGGCCGGAACCGCCCATGCTGTACATTATTGCGTAGTCGGTTTCTTCATAGACCCTTTTCGACTCCCGTTCGAGGTATTCACAGAGTTCGTCGGAGTACGGGCCGAATTCGACGAGGTTGTCCTCCGGGTTGAGATGGGCGTCGTCGATGGGCCTTTGACGACTGGTGGAATCGAAATAGAAACCATCTTTCGGCATGTATGCGCTCGGCGGATAGTTCTTGTCTCCCCCCGCATACATGGGTATCCATCCGCGTTCATCGGGCTCGGTGTTGAACTTGCCCGGAATGAGAACCTTGGTACCGTTGAACATGGTCCAGGGTTTCCAGTCCTTGTTCGGAAATCCGAACATGTTATCGATATTAAAGAGTCCATAGACGTCAATGAACATTTTCTCCTTGAGATCATCCGACACTTCGCCGAGCATCTGGTACGGCTCGGTAACCTTTACCCGGGCATCCGAGTCATCCAGCCCCAGCGCCTTTCTCAGTGTTGAAACGGCGCTCGCGCTGATGCCGGATGTCATGGTGCTGGCGAAGTCGACGGGTACCCTGTCGGGTTGCCGGTGGTTCAACGCCGCCTTGATTCTCTCCCGGTGAGTCATTACACATTCTCCTCTCTCAAACGTCGTGAAACTGTTCTTTTTCCCACGTTATAATATGTCGATTATTAGAGGTTTCCGCAAGAATTTCCTCGTGCATGCAATCCATGCAGTACACCTGCCAGCGTGCCGCTTCGGTGATGACATTCTCTCGAAAATGTTATGCCCGTGCAGCGGCACAATCGGCGGGAAACGATACCCATGAAACCTGTGCGGTGAGAGACCGTGGTTCTCGAACGTTGACCGGGGAATGCAACGGACTATATGTCAGAGGTGTGGCGCGTATTCTATGGGGTCGGTCAGACCCGCCTGCGAAAAGCCTTTCAGCCGGAGGGAACAGCTATCACATCGCCCGCAGGCCAATCCTTTCGGCGTGGGATCGTAGCAGCTGAACGTAAGGGAATAGTCGACTCCGAGACCGGTGCCGGTCAAGATGATTTCCGCTTTATTCAGGGACAGCAGCGGGGCATGGATGGATAAGGAACGGTGCTCGACGCCTTCCCTGGTCGCGAGATTTGCCAGGCGTTCGAATGATTCGATGAACTCCGGGCGGCAATCGGGATACCCGGAGTAATCGACTGCGTTCACCCCGATGTATATATCATGGGAGTGTAGCACCTCGGCCCAGGCGAGGGCATAGGACAGAAAGATGGTATTTCTCGCCGGAACATAGGTAATCGGAATACCGCCGGAGATTTCCGATGCGGTGCGGTCTTTCGGAACCTCGATATCGTCCGTCAAGGCCGAACCCCCGAACCGGCGAAGATCAATTTCGACTTCTATCCTTTTTTTTACTCCCATCGATTCGGCGACCCTGGCTGCGGCCCTGAGTTCCCCGGCGTGCCGCTGCCCGTAACTGAAGCTCATGGCGTACAGCGCGAAACCGTCCCGCCTCGCGATGGCAAGGGTTGTGGAAGAATCGATTCCTCCCGAGAGCAGTATCACCGCCTTTTTCTCTTCAGTGCCCACCTGTTCCATCCTTTCTCGGTGATGTGCAGATAATGAGGGATCAATCGATTGTTCCAGGGTGTGCCGCAGAAGGCGCAGCAGCCTAACAGACCATACCCGTACACATTACGCGTGCCCGTGTTTTCAGCATGCGGTGTCGGAATGACACGGTATCGTTCAGGCCGGACTGTAGGTGACACGGTACCGGACACTCTCGGCGACTGTCACCGAGACGACTTTGAACACCGCACCGGCAAATTCACCGGCAAGGTCTTCGTAAATGATACGTGCGAGGTTTTCAGAAGTTGGATTGATGTCCCGGAATTCTTCGAGATCGTTCAGGTTTCGGTGATCGAAGCGTCCAACGATTTCGTCGAGAGCGCCGGATAAATCCTTGAAATCGACACACATACCGAGATCATCGACCCCTTCTGCGGATATGGAAACGGTGACCTGCCAGGTATGGCCGTGCATCCGGGCGCAATTACCTTGATATCCCGGCAGGCAGTGCGCTGCATCAAGCAGTTCCTGAAGTAGCGGCCAGGAACGT